>JBDTTC010000230.1:0-11310 GCA_039930825.1 Arenimonas sp. | reverse complement strand
TTACATAGGCAACGCTGGCTTCATACGCCGCGCGCGCCAAACCGACGGCCTGAGATGCAATACCGATACGGCCTGCATCCAGTACGCCCATTGCAATCTTGAAACCTTCGCCTTCGACACCCAATACTTCATCGGCCTGCGCAATATAATCCTGGAATTCGATTTCACAGGTTGCTGAAGCGCGGATACCCAGCTTGGGCTCTGTCTTGCCACGGAAGAAGCCTTTTTTGTCGGCATCAATCATGAACGCGGTAATGCCTTTCGCGCCTTTGCTAGGGTCTGTCATTGCGAACAAAACTAGATATTTGGCAACCGGACCGGAAGTAATCCAGCTTTTCTTGCCGTTGATGACGTAGGTCCCATTGTCTTGCTTGACCGCACGGCATTTCATCGCTGTTGCATCGGAACCCGATTGTGGCTCGGTTAGAGCAAAAGCGCCGATGGCCGAACCGTCGGCAATCGCACGAACATAAAGTTGTTTCTGGGCTTCGGTACCGAACTTCAGAATGCCGTTGCAGAACAGCGAGTTGTTCACCGACATGATCGTGGAATGCGCACAATCGCCTGCTGCGATTTCTATCATGGCCAAGGCGTAGCTAATTGGATCCATACCGGCACCGCCATATTCGGCAGGAACTTCGATTCCCATCAAGCCGTTTGCACCCAGTAACTGGATGTTTTCCAGCGGAAATTCACCGGTCCTGTCGAAATGCTCAGCGCTGGGAGCAATTTTTTCCTGCGCAATTCGACGAGCGACGTCTTGGATCATCAGTTGTTCTTCGGTGAAATTAAAATCCACGGCAGCCTCACTAGTTAATTCAAGCTCCCATTGTAACGGTTTGTGATGTCAACGGTTAGTCAGGGCTAGCTCAAAAATGCGCTTGACCAGACGTCAAAGCGCGTCTAATCTGCTTTATCTTAAAATCGCGATGAAAAGATATAATGGATCTTGAAGCCTGGTCAGCCTGTTTGCACGTGCTCGCCGACCCCACCCGGGTCAGATTGCTGGCATTGCTCGAAAATGAGGAACTGACGGTAGCAGAATTGGCATCGATTACCCGTCTGGCGCAACCACGGGTATCGACACATTTGGCGAAGTTGAAAGATGCCGAGCTCGTACTTGATCGTCGCGCCGGCGTCTCCGCCTACTACCGTTTCAATGATGATCAACTCGACCCCGGTGAAAAACGACTGTGGGAAACACTGCGCGATTCCACCGATGATCCATTGTTGCGACAAGATGCCGAGCGTTTACCTTTAGTGTTGAGCTCGCGTGCCAATGACCAGAACTGGGCAGATTCCGTTGCCGGCGATATGGAACGGCATTACTCACCAGGCCGTACCTGGGAAGCATTGGCACGTTCTGCCCTGCCCTTGTTGGCGCCGGGTGAAGTTTTGGATATTGCATCGGGCGATGGCGTACTAGCCGAATTACTTGCTCCGCATTCAAAAAAATATATCTGTCTCGACAGCAGCGCGAAAGTCGTGATGGCGGCCAGTTCGCGTCTGAGAAAATTACCGCATGTCGAAGTGATTGAAGGCGATATGCAGGCCCTGCCATTCGAAAATTCCCGTTTCGATCTGATTTTATTGATGCATGCGCTTACTTATGCCGACAAACCAGCACTTGCGATCGCCGAAGCAGGACGTGTGCTGAAGAAAAATGGTCGCCTGTTATTAACCTGCCTGGCAAAACACGAACATCGCGCCGTGGTAACTCCCTATGGCCATGTCAACCTGGGTTTCAACGAAAAAGAATTGCGTAAGTTTGTCGACAAGGCCGGACTGGAAGTTTTGGCTTTTGAAGCGGTCACGCGCGAAAAACGCCCCCCCCATTTTGAAGTACTCACATTGTTGGCACGTAAAGCATGAGCAATAGGCTTCCCTATAAATTTCCAGATCGTGTAGCACAACTTGAAAAAGCACTCGGCGAACGAATACTGATTATTGATGGTGCCATGGGCACCATGATCCAGCAGCATCATCTTGATGAAGCGGCGTATCGTGGTGAGCGCTTTGCGCATGGCTATGACGGCATTCAATTTACCGATGGCCATCAGCACGGTCACGACTGCGGCTGCCATAGCGACCTGAAAGGCAATAATGATTTACTCACGCTGACTCAGCCGAAAATAATTCGTAATATTCATGCCGCGTATCTGGATGCCGGTGCCGATTTTGTCGAAACAAATACATTCAACTCGACTCGCGTATCGCAAGCCGATTACAAACTCGAGCATCTAGTCACCGAGCTCAATTTTGAAGCGGCCAGGATTGCGAAACAAGTTTGCGAAGAATTCGAAGCTGCGAATCCGGACAAGCCGCGCTTCGTGATTGGCATTCTTGGTCCGACCAGTCGTACTGCATCGCTTAGCCCGGACGTTAACGACCCAGGATTTCGCAATATCAGTTTTGATGAACTCGTCAGCAATTATCGCGAATCCACTTTCGCATTATTGGACGGTGGTAGTGACATCATTATGGTGGAAACCGTATTCGATACCTTGAATGCGAAAGCAGCCGCGTTTGCAATTGAATCGGTTTTCGATGAACTCGAAGCGCGTTGGCCTGTGATGATTTCCGGCACGATTACCGATCTATCGGGCCGCACATTATCCGGCCAGACGGCTGAAGCCTTCTGGTACTCGTTGCGCCATTGCAAGCCTATTTCAGTCGGTCTGAATTGCGCGCTTGGCGCAAAAGATTTGCGCGTACATATCGATATGCTTTCACAAATTGCCGATACTTATATTTCCTGCCATCCGAATGCTGGCCTGCCCAATGCTTTCGGAGGTTACGACGAAGGCCCGGAAGAAATGTCCGAGGTGCTGGCCGAATTTGCCGAAGCCGGCATGCTAAATATAGTTGGCGGTTGCTGCGGTACGACTCCAGCACATATCAAGGCCATTAGCGATGCGGTTGCCCATATAAAACCGCGTGAAATTGCCAAACCTGATGCTTATACGCGGCTTTCGGGATTGGAACCTTTCGTCATTACGCCGGAAACCAATTTCGTCAACGTTGGTGAACGCACCAATGTCACGGGTTCTGCGCAATTCAAGAAAATGATCCTGGAAGGCCGATACGACGAGGCACTTATCGTGGCTCGACAACAGGTAGAAAACGGCGCGCAAGTCATCGATATCAATATGGACGAAGGCATGCTGGATGCCGAAGCCGCGATGAAACGTTTCCTGCAGTTAATCGCCGCCGAACCGGATATTTCTCGTGTACCTATCATGATCGACAGCTCGAAATGGAGCGTGATTGAAGCTGGCCTGAAATGCGTGCAAGGCAAGGGTATCGTCAATTCCATCTCGATGAAGGAAGGCGAAGCTGCGTTCATCGAGCAAGCAAAAAAAGTGCAGCGTTATGGTGCTGCCGTCGTTGTCATGGCATTCGACACCACCGGCCAGGCCGATACCTATGAACGCAAAATTGAAATCTGCTCGCGTGCTTATGAGCTATTGACTGAAGAAGCCGGGTTTGCACCGGAAGACATTATTTTCGATCCGAATATTTTCGCAATCGCTACCGGCATCGAAGAACACAACGACTACGCCCGTGCCTTCATATTGGCGACTGCAGAACTTAAGAAACGTTTTCCGCTTAGCCATATCTCGGGCGGCGTTTCCAACGTTAGCTTCAGTTTTCGCGGCAACAATACCGTGCGCGATGCCATCCACTCGGTATTTTTGTACCACGCGATAAAAAACGGCATGGATATGGGCATCGTCAATGCCGGCGGCATGCCGATCATGGACGACTTACCCACCGATTTACGTGAAGCCGTCGAAGACGTCGTATTGAATCGGAATAGTGAAGCCACCGAGCGTTTGATAGCCATTGCCGACCGCAGCAAAGGCAGCAAACGCAAGGAAGATGCAAAACGGGACGAAGCCTGGCGCGAATTACCTATCAAGGAGCGCTTAGCTTATGCGCTAGTACACGGCAATGACAGCTTCATAGAAGCCGATACCGAATTGGCACGACTGGCCTCGAAACGTCCTTTGGATGTTATCGAAGGGCCATTGATGGACGGCATGAACGTGGTTGGCGATTTGTTCGGCGCCGGCAAAATGTTTCTACCGCAAGTCGTGAAATCCGCACGTGTCATGAAAAAAGCGGTTGCGCATTTGTTGCCTTTCATCGAAGCAGAAAAATTGGCCAGCGGCGATGTCAGCCAAAGCAAAGGCAAGGTCCTGATGGCGACCGTCAAAGGCGATGTACACGATATCGGCAAAAATATTGTCGGTGTCGTGCTTGCCTGCAATAACTTTGAAGTGATTGATCTGGGTGTGATGGTGCCAACGCAAACCATTCTTGATCGTGCCCGTGCCGAAAACGTCGATTTGATTGGCTTATCGGGTTTGATAACGCCTTCGCTCGAAGAAATGAGTCATGTTGCGAAAGAAATGCAGCGTCAGGGTTTTACCTTGCCACTGCTAATTGGCGGAGCGACAACTTCGCGCGCGCACACCGCATTAAAAATAGCGCCGCATTACAAATCACCGGCAGTCTGGGTAAAGGATGCATCGCGTGCAGTCGGCGTTGCCACTTCATTAATGAGCGCAGAAATGCGGATTCCCTTGCTCGCACAAATCGAAGCTGATTATGCCGATGTCCGTGCACGTCATGCCAACAAGGGCGATGCGAAACCACTGATGGGTCTTGAACGCGCCCGCAGGAAAAAATTCGATGGCGGCTGGTCCGATTACGTGCCACCAACTCCCAAAAAAACAGGGATCACTATTTACGAGGATATTCCGCTTGACGAACTGCGCGAAATTTTCGACTGGACACCGTTCTTCCAGACTTGGGAATTGGCAGGTCGTTACCCGGCGATATTGAAAGACGAAATTGTCGGCACCCAGGCCAGCGAATTATTTCATGATGCCAATGCAATGCTGGATAAAATCATCGCAGAAAAATGGCTTCAAGCTAAAGCCGTCTGCGGTATCTGGCCAGCAAATAGTGTTGGCGACGATGTCGTTTTAAAGGATGGCGGAAATCTGCATTTCCTGCGACAACAAGCCGAAAAGCCCGAAGAACGCGCCAACTTCTGCCTTGCAGACTTTATCGCGCCTGAAAATTCGGGGCTAAATGATTTTATCGGCGGCTTTGCAGTCAATGCCGGAACCGGCATCGAGCCATTCATCAAGAAATTTGAAGCCGATTACGATGACTACAGCTCGATCATGCTCAAAGCGCTTGCCGACCGTTTCGCCGAAGCCAGCGCCGAATGGTGCCATCGCGAAATCCGAAAACAGATTTGGGCTTATGCAAGTGATGAAAACCTGTCAAATGAAAATTTGATCCGCGAACAGTATCGTGGCATACGCCCTGCTCCCGGCTACCCAGCATGCCCGGAACATAGCGAAAAATCCAAGCTATTCGAGTTACTCAATGCTGAAAAAAATATCGGTCTGTCGCTCACTGAAAACTATGCGATGTATCCGGCATCCTCTGTCTCCGGTTATTACTTCTCCCACCCCGGTTCACAATATTTCGTCGTAGGACGATTATCGCGCGAACAGGTAGCCGATTACGGAAAACGCAAAGGCGTCGGCCTGGGACAAGCGGAACGATGGCTGGCGGCAAACCTGGATTACGATCCGGATTAATGCCCATTGACTGCCGTCCGCTAAACGAATGTTGTTTTAATAATCCAAAGGCGAGTAACAGGAATGCTGGATTTACCGTAAATCGCTGAAATAATCGAAACTTAATGTGACGACCTAGTATTAAATGTCATTGGCGCAACCTCGCGCTACTCTCTCAAGGTCGGCGGCGCCAGAAAACCTTCAATAACATCAATTTCCAAAAAGAATTTAGCGTATTCGCAAAAGTCGCTGATATCCTTAGCTAGAAAAATTGCTCGTCAGGGAAATGCATGAAACACATTGTAATCGGATCCGAAATTAGTAATCGCGAGTTTCTCGAGACTTATGTAGGTTCTGCTCGTGTCGGGCTATGCGGAGGAACCGAATTCATCAACAGGGCGATACGCAAACTTCAGTGGCAAGTCACCGCCGACGGCCGCCGCAGCCCCTGGTCGCATGCGTTCATGTTCAGCGAACGTCGCAGTGATAGCGAATTTTGGGTATTGGAGTCGGACCTTGATTTTCGTCACAAACAGATTCGACTAGGGGTACAGGAAAATCGTATGTCGAAATACTATGACGAGGCGGAATATCCCAATCTTGCAGTGATTGATTTTGGCTTGACGCCTGAACAGACCAAAGCCGTACTGACAGAAGGCCTGAACTTGTTGTCAGGTCTATCCACCTACTCGCTGGCGGAATTACTCGGCACACTGATGTCATTGAGCAAAACCAGCTTGCGATCTAAAGAAAACCTTTTAGCCAGGGAGGGCGCACTTTATTGTTCCGCAATGGTGCAGCACTGTTTTGATGCAATCAACTTCGACTTGAAGCCAAACGTTGAGACAAAGAACATTACACCCCACGATTTATTCCGAACACCACAACCACATACCGCCTACCATTTGATTCGTGAACAGCCAAAAGGCCCACGAAAATCCATTGGTCAACGGATAATTGATTTGGCCAACACGGAAATCTTGTAGGTAAATCATTCTTAGTCCGCCTGGATTCAAATAAGCACTTCCGTTGCAGGACAGAATATTTACCAAACCAAATCGTCGGGAACCTGGTACAGCGGGTCGCTATAGGGATCATCTGCGGCAGGCGCATTTGGATCAATCAACAGCGCAATAATACTAGGAAGCAGCAGCCTGACCTGCTCTGCCAATTCGGCAGTGACGACCAAATAGCGGCCATCGAGCTGGACCAAGCCCAGAATGCCTTTATTTAAATCGCCCAGCTGTTCAGGGGTGACATAAACGCGCCGTATTTTTCCGTTGTATTCGAAGTGGCGTACATGTTCGGCCAATTCGATATTCTGCGCTTTATCTTTAAGCAATTCCTGTGCTTTAAGTTTCAACTCGCGCTTCTGCTTTGCATCATCCTGCTTGCGTTTTTCGGCAGCGATACGCTCCTGCTTCTCGGTTTCAGAACGCAAAGCGTAGGCTTTCGCTAAATCGATCTCTTCCTGGGTCTTTGGATTAGCGGGCTTTACCTGGTGTCTAGGCTTGTGAGCCTGTTGCGGATTAACGCGCACGTTCTCGTGACGCTTTTGTTCAGGCTTGCCGGCCAGCGGTCTGGCAGGACGTTGAGCGTCCACTTTCTTTTCGGGTTTGGGCGCCGTCTTGAAACCAAGACCCAGCAGTTGGTCACGCAATGAATTGCTCATAAAATAAAAATATTCTTCTATTGATCGAGAGTTTTTTGTTCTTGCAGAAGATCGATTCGACTTTGCGTTTTTTTGATTTCGACAAGCAAATTGCTAAAAGTCCATTTGCCCGCTGATTCACTGGCAACCAGATAAATTGTCGCCTTACCTTTGGGCCCCGAAATCGGAATCGCTAAATCAGCCGAGCCCGAGCTACCGCTCTCATTTATATTGCCTGAAGTAAAAAGACCTTCGGCGATAGGCTCGCCAAGTGCCGATACAACTTGTGGATTTTCCCTGGCTTTATGTAAAGCCATTTGATAGGCACCAGATGATTTCATCATGGTGGAAACAGCGTAAAAAATCAGCCCGATGAAGCCCAGGAGCAGAAACAAGCCAGCCATGCATATGACTGGCACAAGCCATTTCCAATTCCTGCCCAACCAGGTTGTTGGCATGGTTTGATTCATCTTTTACCTGCCATGGAAAGTCTGATTAATAATGCGGCGGTGGCGGTTCATTTGAAGGATCGGAATACAACAACGTACGCAGTTGTTTCAAATCATCGAGAGCACGAATCAAAAGCTCATGATTTTTGGCAGCCTCGGAACGCGATTGCGCCAGCGCGTCGCTCATTTCATTCAGGGCCTGCTCCTGAAAAGCGACACGCGTTTCAAGATCGGCAAAGCGCCGATCAAATTGAAACTCCAGATTGGTATCGGGCACTGGCATCAGATGCTCACTGTTTAATGATGGTACGGCCACGGCCAATACCGTAATAAGCCAGCCCCGCCGCTTCGACTTCCAATGGATCGTAAATATTCCTACCATCAAAAATTGCCGGTGTTTTCAATGCCGATTTTATTTTTCTGAAATCCGGGCTCCAGAACGTTTTCCATTCGGTCACTACGATCAAAGCATCGGCATTTTCCAGAGCTTTGGCTGGGGAATCGGCATAAACCAAATCGTCGCGTTCACCGAATATTCTCTGAGTTTCGTGCATTGCTTCAGGATCAAAAACTTGTGCCTTGGCGCCCGCCTCCCACAGCAATGACAGGAGCGTGCGACTTGAAGCTTCGCGCATATCGTCGGTATTGGGCTTGAATGCCAAACCCCAAACGGCGAAAGTTTTACCTTTCAACTCGCCATTGAAATGGCGTGATACTAATTCGAATAATTTTGATTTTTGCCTTTGGTTTACCGCTTCCACGGATTCAAGAATCTGTGCGGTGTAGCCATATTGCTTCGCGGTACGTTCAAGCGCCTGCACATCTTTAGGAAAACAGGAACCACCGTAGCCGGCACCCGGATAGATAAATGAGTAGCCAATGCGCGGGTCGGAGCCGATGCCGTGACGCACCATTTCGATATCGGCACCTACTCGTTCGGCAATATTCGCCATTTCGTTCATGAAGCTAATCTTTGTCGCCAGCATTGCATTTGCAGCATATTTGGTCAGTTCAGCGGAGCGAACATCCATCGCGACAATGCGTTCGTGATTTCGGTTGAACGGTGCATACAAACGTTTCATCTGTTCAAGTGCATTGACGCTGGTAGTACCCACCACAATGCGGTCGGGACGCATGCAATCTTTGACCGCATCGCCCTCTTTCAGGAATTCGGGATTTGAAACAACTTCAAAAGCAATATCTGCATTACGTTGCTGCAATTGTTCTGCAATGGCGGCTTTTACTTTATCGGCCGTACCGACCGGTACCGTGGACTTGTTGACGATGACAGCCGGCTTGCTTAAATGCGCACCGATAGTCTTGGCTACTGCCAGTACGTGTCGAAGATCGGCGCTGCCATCTTCATCGGGCGGTGTGCCGACCGCAATAAAAATAATTTCGCCATGCTCGATGCCATTGGCAGCATCGATCGTGAATTCAATTCGCTTGGCTGCATGATTCGACAGCACCAGACTTTCAAGACCTGGTTCGTAAATAGGAATAACGCCTTTGTTCAGGCCATCGACCTTGGCTTTATCTACATCAACACAAACCACGTGGTTGCCCACTTCGGCCAGACAAGTGCCGGTAACCAAGCCAACATAACCCGTACCAAAAATTGTAACTCGCATGCTATCTCCCGATATCCAGGCGGCCATGCCGCCTGGATACGTTTCGTCACTTATTGATGAGGTATTTCTTGTGGTGCTGCAGCAGCAGAACCTGATTTTACGTCTTTCAATTCTACTTCGAATACCAAAGTTGCATTAGGTGGCATTGCACCTTGTCCTTCAGCACCGTAAGCAAGCTCCGCAGGAATCCAGAATTTGAATTTACTGCCTTTGCTCATTAATTGCAGGCCTTCGGTCCAGCCTGGAATAACTGCATTCAGAGCAAATTCGGCAGGTTGACCACGTTTGTAGGAACTATCGAATTCCTTGCCATCGAGGAAAGTACCGGCATAATCGGCCAATACAGTATCGGTTGCAGTCGGCTTTGGACCGTTGCCCGGACGCAAGATCTGGTATTGCAAACCGCTTGCCGTGGTTTTGACATTCGCTTTCATTTTATTTTCGGCGAGAAATTTGGCGCCCTCTTCAAGATTTTTCTTGATGGCGATTTCGCGGTCGGCAGCCTGTTTGGCCATCATGCGCTCACCAAAAGCCTTGCCCACTTCCTTGGCCTGTTCATCGGTCAGCAATGGTTTGCCGTCTTTCATGACGGTTTTCATTGCTTCGACTAGTGTTTCCAGATCCACTTCATCTTTGACTGGTGAAATGGATTTACCGATATCCATTCCGATCATGTAGCTGAATTGTTTGCGTTCCGTGTCAAGACCAGCGATGCCTTTAATGACAGGCTCACGTTTTTCTTCTTTTTTTGCAGCTTCTTTGGACTCTTCTTTTTCTGCGCCCGTTGAATTTCCTTTGCAGGCGGTCGAAGCAAGAATCACAGCGACTAGAGCCAAAGGCGCGAGCGTATTACGAACATTCAAAATCATTGGGGGAAAACTCCGTTGGTGGGCGCCACCTTCTGGCGCTGGAACGCTATTGTCGCGGTCTGCGGGCCAGACGGCAATGATTTACAGCCATTTTCAGCTCTAACACAGCATAAAAATGCAAAATTGCGGTTTATAAGGGCCGTGCATGCTGATGAGCGGAACTTTCGCGGCCAAGTGATTGCCTTAGCCTGCTCGGCAAATTTGCTTCACGGGCTGCTCACCATTCATGTTATTTATTAGGGCAATGGAAACTTTAAAAACACTTGATGCCGTCCGTATCCAACACCCCGACACTCCAGCGGCTGGTTCCGCCGAAGAAGCCGCCGCTATCGAAAATTTCAAACATTTCTTTTCGAGTTTCGCGCCTGACCGGATTGATAAATTACTGGATAAAACTTATGCAAGCGATATTTATTTCAACGACACACTCAAAACCTTGCGTGGAATTGAAGCGCTCGCGCATTATTTGAAAGAGAGTGCAGAAGCCGTTCAAGAATGTCGAGTTGAAGTAGTTGAAGTTACCCGCACTGAAGACAACGAACATTATTTCCGCTGGAAAATGATGATTCGTTTCAAACGTTTCAAGAAAAATCAGGATACCTGGACCGTTGGCATGAGCCACTTGCGATTTAACGCGGCTGGGCTAGTTGTCTATCATCAGGATTACTGGAATGCGGCTGATGGCATTTTTCGTCATATTCCCATACTGGGAAATATGATCAACGCGGTAATCAAGCGCTTGTAGGGACGCCTGCTTGCTGCGCCCTTATGTATCAGCTCAAACTTCGGGCGCAGCAAGCAGGCGCCCCTACATCTTTAATTATTTTTTTGGCACCGGTTGCGCCAATAATTTTTCTATTTGTGCCAGCATCTCGGCATCATCTGGTTTCACTCGGCTGCCGAAGTTAGCGACTACATTGCCATTTCTATCAATTAGATATTTATGGAAATTCCAGCCCGGTGCTACGCCGGTGGTTGCTGTGAGTTCTTTGTAAAAGGGTGATGCTTGCTCACCGATGACACTCGTTTTTTCGAACATTGGAAATTTCACGCCATAGGTCAGGCGGCAAAATTCTTTAATCTCTTTTTCGCTACCAGGGTCCTGGC
>JBDTTC010000229.1:0-8882 GCA_039930825.1 Arenimonas sp. | reverse complement strand
TCCAGTGATTGAAGTCTTGGTAAAAGTCGGTGATACCGTCAAAAAAGATCAGGGCTTGATTACCCTCGAATCCGACAAGGCCACGATGGAAGTGCCGGCACCGTTTGCAGGTGTGGTGCGCGAGCTCAAAGTCAAACTGGGCGATGAAATTTCCGAAGGTGATGTCGTTGTAATGATTGAAGCCGGCGATGACGCAGTTGCTTCTGCGCCGCCTGCAACGAAGGAAACCAGCACAGCGAAAAAAACGGAACCAGTTACGCCGGTTGCCGCACCTGTCGAGAAAGCCGTGTATGCGGAAGTTATTGCGGTGCCTGCAAGTAATGCTGTTCGCACACCGCCGGTAAATTTTGATGCCGATGCGCTGATGCCTGCGAACGTTCCTTATGCCAGCCCTTCGGTGCGTGTCTTTGCACGTGAGCTGGGTGTGGATTTGTCGAAAGTCAAAGGCAGCGAACGCGGTGGCAGGATTTCAAAAGCGGATGTTCAACAATTTGTCAAAGCTGCATTGGTTTCCGGCGTAGCAAATTCAGGCGGCGGCTCCGGCTTGAATCTGATTCCCTGGCCGCAAGTGGATTTCGCAAAATACGGTACGGTCGAATCGCTCCCGCTTTCGCGGATCAAGAAAATCTCGGGTGCAAATCTCGCACGCAACTGGGCGATGATTCCGCACGTCACCCAGAACGACGAAGCCGACATCACCGAGATGGATCTATTTCGCAAGAAACTCGCGGAAGAACACAAGGATGTAAAAGTCACGCCACTGGTTTTCATGATGAAAGCGGTAGTGGCGGCATTGAAAAAATATCCAAACTTCAATGCATCGCTCGATGGCGATAATTTGATCCTGAAAAAGTATTTCCATATTGGTATTGCGGTGGATACACCCGATGGTCTGGTGGTTCCGGTAATTCGCGATGTCGATAAAAAAGGTCTGCTCGAACTCGCGCAGGAACTCGCCGTGATCAGTGCGAAAGCGCGTGACAAGAAACTCGGTCCAAACGACATGCAGGGCGGATGTTTCTCTATTTCATCGCTGGGTGGCATCGGCGGTACTGGATTCACGCCGATCATCAATGCACCGGAAGTCGCGATTCTAGGTGTTTCCAAATCGCAAATAAAACCGGTCTGGAATGGTAGTGAATTTAAGCCACGCCTGATGCTGCCCCTGTCGCTCTCGTACGACCATCGCGTAATTGATGGCGCCGCCGCCGCAAGGTTCGCCAGTTTCCTGACACAATCTCTGGCCGATTTGCGCCAGCTGTTGTTGTGATCGGCAAGGATAAAAAAAATGAGCAGCATTGAACTTAAAGTCCCGGATATCGGTGGTAGCACCAAAGTCCCGGTGATTGAAATATTGGTCAAGGTCGGCGATGTCGTCAAGAAAGACCAGGGCCTGGTGACGCTTGAATCGGACAAGGCGACGATGGAAGTTCCGGCGAGCGCAGCTGGTACGGTGAAAGAATTGCGAGTCAAACTCGGCGATGAATTGTCCGAAGGCGATGTTATCGCCATTATTGAATCGGGCGAAGCTACGGTTGAAAAACCAGTCGCGGCACCTGTGGAAAGTAAAGTATCAGCGCCAGCTATCGCGGTTGACGCAACGCTTGTCGGCGTTGCAAAAGGCAATGCCGATATTTCCTGCCAAATGGTGGTGCTGGGCGCTGGTCCCGGCGGTTATACCGCTGCCTTTCGTGCAGCGGATTTGGGCATGGATGTCGTGTTGGTCGAACGCTATGCACAATTGGGTGGCGTTTGTCTGAATGTCGGTTGCATACCGTCGAAAGCATTACTGCATGCCGCCGAAGTTATCGAGGAAGCAAAACATGCTGCCGATTACGGTGTGAGTTTTGGTGAAGCGAAAATCGATCTGGCGAAATTGCGTACCCACAAGGAAAAAGTGGTTGGTACTTTAGTGAGCGGTTTAACAGGCATGGCGAAGCAACGTAAAGTTCGCACAGTAACCGGTGTCGGTAAATTTATTTCACCCAAGCAGTTGGAAATCGAAACGGCGACGGGTAAGCAGGTGCTTGAGTTCCAGCAATGCATTATTGCGGCCGGCTCGCAGCCGGTGAAGTTGCCGGGCTTTCCCTGGGAAGATCCACGCGTCATGGATTCCACCGATGCGCTGATGTTGCATGACATTCCGAAAACCCTGTTGGTCATCGGTGGCGGCATTATCGGGCTGGAAATGGCGACGGTATATCGCTCGCTTGGTAGCGAAGTGACTGTAGTCGAGTTGGCCGAGCAATTAATGCCGGGTGCAGACAAAGATCTGGTCAAGCCTTTGGCGGATCGTTTGAAAAAGGCCGGCGTCGCCATTCATCTGAAAACAAAAGCGGCAAAGGTGGAAGCGAAAAAAGACGGTATTCATGTCGGATTTGAAGGCGCCGCGCCGGAGAAAACCGTTTACGACCGCGTATTGGTTGCAGTGGGCCGTGCGCCGAATGGCGGCAAGCTCAATGCAGCATTGGCAGGCGTCAATGTGACCGAACGTGGTTTCATTCCGGTAGATCGGCAAATGCGAACCAGTGTTCCGCATATTTTTGCGATTGGCGATCTGGTTGGCAATCCTATGCTGGCGCATAAATCCACCCACGAAGGAAAACTCGCTGCCGAAGTGGCATCGGGTGAAAAACGCGAATGGGTTGCCCGTGTTATTCCTTCGGTCGCTTATACCGATCCAGAAATTGCCTGGGTCGGAGTGACCGAAACCGAAGCGAAAGAAAAAAATCTTCAAATCGGTGTCGGCAAATTCCCTTGGGCCGCCAGCGGTCGTGCGATTGGTATCGGTCGTACCGAAGGCTTCACCAAATTGATTTTCGATGAAGCGACGCACCGGATCATCGGTGGCGGTATCGTCGGCGTAAATGCCGGCGATCTGATTTCGGAAGTGGTGTTGGCGATTGAAATGGGCTGCGAGGCAGGCGACATCGGCCACAGCATTCATCCGCACCCAACCCTGGGTGAATCAATCGGCATGGCGGCAGAAGTGTACGAAGGAACCATTACCGATTTGTATATCCCACGAAAAAAATAGATCAGCGGAACAGGCAAATTGTCATCATTAAAATAATCTGAAGGGGTAATGTCATGCTGTTAAGTACCGGACTTTTTTTCTGCGGATTGTTGGTGTTATTGCTTGGTGGCGACTCTGCGGTTAAAGGCATTGCCGGCATGTCGCAACGCCTTGGTTTGTCTGGATTCAAAACCGGCGTACTGATGATGTTGTTTGCGACGTCTGTTCCCGAGTTGGCGGTAAACGCCTATGCCATTTTCAGTGGTCATCCCGAGATCGCACTCGGCAATGCGGTTGGCAGCAATATTGTCAATATTGGTTTGACACTTGCACTGGCGGCGATCTCGGCACCAATGCTTCTGGGTATGCGTTCATTGGCATTGCAGATTGTATTTTTACTGGTTGCGACCGGTATGGTCTTGTTACTGGGACTCGATGGTGGCTTGCAACGCTGGGAAGGCGGGTTGTTAGTCATCACGTTCGTAGCTGCCGTGTTTGTGATCATGCAAAGGGCAAGCGCAGAGTCAGCAGAAACTCAGAAAGAAGTGGCAGAAGTTTTTGAAACCAGCACTTCGTCCACGATGAATGTAATCAGAATTTTGATCGGCTCGGCGCTCTTGTTTTTTGGTGCGAAGCTCGTGATCGAAGCTGCGCCGGTAATTGGCTTTTCACTGGGTTTTGGCCCCTTATTGACAGGCTTGACCATCGTCGCAATCGGAACCGCATTGCCGGAAGTGGTGATGGCGATATTGGCTGCGCGTAGCGGCAAGGCAAATCTTGTAGCTGGTCTGGTTGTTGGAGCCTGCCTGTTCAATTTATTGTTCCTTGTCGGCTGCATGGCCATCGTGAATCCTGTTGTGATTCCGGCGTCGTTCATCGGATTTGAACTGCCTGCAGCGATGGCTTTCACGCTGGCCTTGTATCCTATTCTCGGGGGCGATCTGCGTATCAGCCGGAATGAAGGGTTTATATTGTTCTTATTGTTCTTGTGCTGGCTCGCATTCGAGCTATTCAAAGTGTGGGCCTGATTTATTCTCTAATGAAAGGCTACCCAGCAGGCAGCCGATAAAATAAGCACGCACAATAAGTCGAGCACGGCTCCTTCCTTGATCATTTGGCGCGTGCTGACACGTCCCGTCCCGTAGGCGATTGCATTGGGTGCTGTCGCAACCGGCAGCATAAAGCCAACGCTGGCGGCCAACACGGCCGGATACATCAACAGAGCTGGTTCAACATTGATCGCTTTCGCCGTCGCGGCCAGAATCGGCATCAATAAAACCGCAGTGGCGGTATTGCTGGCGATTTCCGAAAGCAAAACAACGCCCATCATTAGCCCAAGTAGAAGCAAGGGAAGTGGCAAGTGCTGCAGCCCGGTAAGATGCTGACCAATGGCATCGCTCAATCCCGATTTATCGAATGCCGTTGCAAGCGCGATACCACCTCCAAATAGAACCAGCGCGCCCCATGGAATTTTTTCAGCCGAAGCCCAATCGAGCAAACGGCCATCACGGCCATCGGGAATCAGGCACAAGACAATAACGGCGATCAGTGCAACACTCGCATCGTTGGCTTTATCCAGGCCGAATAACAAGCTCCAGCCACCGAAAGGTTCGGTTCGAAAAATCCAGGCTGCGGCCGTGATTGCGAATACGGTGAGTACGCGACGCTCTGCTGTAGTCCATGCACCGATATTGGGAAGATCTGCCGCCGGCGTCGTGTTCAAGTTACGTCCAAGCCACATCGCCAATGACAACAAGCCCAAAATGGCAACGGGCACGCCGACTTTCATCCAGTCAAAAAAACCGTAGGCGATACCGGTGGTTTGCTGATACACCTGCATAAAAACTAGATTGGGTGGCGAACCAATTGGCGTCCCCATTCCTCCGATACTGGCAGCGTAGGCAATGGATAACACCAGTGGTATTTCGAGTCTTCTATCGGGATAGGTTTCAAGGATTGCCATTGCCACCGGCAGCATCAACAAGGTGGTTGCCGTATTGGAAATCCACATGCTGATGAAACCGGTTGCGGCGATGAATCCATACAGTAAATGACGACCACTGCGACCGCCAAAAGCATTCACCATCTTCATGGCAAGGCGTTGATGTGCGCCGGATTTTTCCAGAGCCTTGGAAAGCATGAAGCCACCAGCGAGCAACAGAATTAATTCGTGGCCATAACTTTGCGCCACTTCTTTTGGGCTGAGCACACCTAACATTGGCAATAATGCCAATGGCAATAACGCAGTTACCGGAGCGGGCAGTGGTTCGGTCAGCCACCATATTGCGCAGCAGATTGTCACTGCAACGGTAATGGCGAGTGCGAAAGTTTGACCTTCATGCATGCACGCGTAAGCTGCGATAACAGCGATTATTGGGCCTGCGAACAGGCTTAAGCGTTGCAGTGGCATATCATCACACTCATTTCGATATTCAATTGGCTATACTGCCACGAGACCGAAATATTGGAAGCCGCCTACCGATGCAAACCGGAAAGTCTTTATCAATGCGAGCCTATTCAAGCCTGATCGAATTTTTTCGTTTGGAAGCCGCTGGTGGAATAATGCTGGTAGCAGCCTCGGTTATTGCTTTGATAGTCGCCAATTCTTCACTGGATGTGCTCTATCAAAATTTTCTGGATTTTCCCGTTCATGTAGGCATTGCCGATTTCGCGATAAAAAAGCCCTTGGTACTGTGGGTCAACGATGGCTTGATGGCGATTTTTTTTCTGCTGGTCGGTCTTGAGCTGAAACGGGAATTCGTCGAAGGCCAGTTCGCCGACCGGAAACAGATTTTGTTGCCGGCCATGTGTGCCTTGGGCGGCATGGTGGTACCCATGCTGGTTTACGCCGCTTTCAACTGGAATGACCCGGTTGCGATGAACGGAACGGCGATCCCAGCGGCAACCGATATTGCTTTTGCACTCGGCATTCTGTCTTTGCTGGGTTCACGCGTACCCGTTGCGCTGAAATTATTGCTGACCGCAATTGCGGTAGCCGACGATCTGGGTGCCATTGTGCTGATTGCGGTTTTCTATACATCGAACCTTTCCCTGCTTTCACTTGGCTTGGCCGGAGTCGCGATTATTGGTTTGTGGCTATTGAACGCATTCAAGGTAATGCGTTTAAGTGCCTACCTGCTGGTTGGTGTTTTCATGTGGGTAGCTGTTTTGAAATCGGGTGTGCATGCGACGCTTGCCGGCGTCGTGCTGGGCTTGTTCATTCCGCTCGGCAATGCCGATGACGAGTCGAAGCGGCCGTCCGAAAAGTTGGAGCATTTTCTGCATCCCTGGGTCGCGTATTTTATTTTGCCCGTGTTCGCCTTCGCGAATGCCGGTGTTTCATTAACTGGCGTGCAATGGTCGAATTTAACCGACGCTATTCCGCTCGGCATCGTGATGGGGTTATTCGTCGGTAAGCAACTGGGCGTTTTTGGGATTGCCTATGTAATGCTGAAGTTTAAGTGGGTGTCTCTGCCAGAAGGACTTAATCTCAAGTTGCTATGGGGTCTTTCTATGTTGTGCGGCATCGGTTTCACGATGAGTTTGTTTATTGGTTCGCTGGCGTTTGAAGGGCAGGGCGAGTTGTTGCAGGTAAGCTATCGTCTTGGAATCCTGTTGGCTTCCTTCATAGCAGCGATTGCCGCTTTTGTGTTTCTTAAATGGCAACTAGATAAAGATTCATGAACAGGCTACTTGTATTCGGTTTGTCGGGACAGGTTGGAGATGCTCTGTTGGCTTTACTTCGTGACTCCGGATATTCGGTTACTGCAGTTTCACGCCAGAAAAAAAATGACGAAAAAAACATTGAGTGGAGGCAAAGCGGTTTTGCCGATTTTGAACCAAGAGAAAAAAATTACCATGCCATTATAAGTCTCGGGCCGCTAGATGCGTTTTCGACTTGGTTGACATCATCGGTTTGCAGTGCAAAAAAAATAATTGCATTGAGTTCAACGAGTATCGTTACAAAGAAAAACTCTCCGGACTCGAATGAACGCAATCTCGCCGATGTACTGGAACAGAGTGAGCAACTGTTAATTCGGCATTCGGAGAAAATAAACGCAGGTCTTATCGTTCTGCGACCAACTCTGATCTACGGTATTGGTCGTGACCAGAGCTTGTCGCGGTGGTTGAATGTTGCGAAGCGTCTTAAATTCGTAGTGTTGCCGAGCAATGCCGGAGGGCTGAGGCAGCCGGTGCATGTTGCCGATGTTGCCTATGCAGTATTCAGTGCTTTGAAGCTGGAAAATACGAGCCGGCTCATACTGGATTTACCGGGGGGCGAAGTCCTTGCGTTCGATGAAATGCTATTGCGCAGTTTGAGAGCTCGTTTTCCTGGGACCAAAGTGCTGCGAATTCCCGATTTTATATTTCGTATATTGATCGAATTGGCGTCGTTCACGAGCGTTGGCCGTGGTTTAGGCCCTGGCTTTTTTGCGCGTTTGGGTGAGGACTGGGTGTTTGATGTCATACCTGCCCGTACGATGCTCGGTTATGACCCGCGACCGTTTAGCCCGTAATTTAGAGGGAAAGCTCGATTTTGTGCGCTGCAGCATGGAAATATTTTGTTAAACCGTACGCTTGAGCATTGCCATTTTCTAACGGACTCTTAATATGCAGGTACTGGAAACCGAGTCTCCGGGGGGAGCGTCCGCACTAAAAGTGCAGAATTGCGAAAATTTAACGATTTTCTCGAATCTGCCTCGCGGGGCTTGTAATTCAAAAAATTTTGCTGCTGATCAGGGATAAATCAATGAAAAAACTACATCGTTCCACCGGGCTTCGAGCTCGCGCACCTTTGGCAATAGCAGTCGCTTTTGCATTGCTTTCAGCACCTGCAGTTCAAGCCTTTGAATTCGAAAACGGCGAATTGAGTGGCAGCATCGACACAACGGTTTCCTTGGGGTATTCCTGGCGTACCGAAGATCAGGATCCAAACCTGATCGGCAAAGCGAATTTCAATCCCGCAATCAGCGCAGCTAACCAGGCCATCATCGGTTTCGGCGCACTGGGCAACTTCCCGGGTTCAATTGCACAGTTAGGGCAGCCGGGACGTTTCTCGGTTAATCGCGACGACGGCAATTTACTTTACGACCAAGGTGATGCAATCTCCCAGGCTTTTAAAATCACTTCCGAATTGGATTTGAAATATAAAAATTATGGTGCGTTCGTGCGCGCCAGTTATTTTTATGACATGGAAAATGCTGATCGTCCTGAATTGTCGGCTGCTGCCAAGGAAAAAGTAGGCAAGGATTTCCGTCTGCTCGATGCGTTCCTCTATGGCAGCTGGGATGTAGGTGATCACAAATTGAACGCACGTGTTGGACGCCAAGTTATTAGCTGGGGCGAAAGCACATTCATTCAAGGCGGCATCAATGTCATCAATCCCATCGACGTGTCAAAACTTCGTGTTGCCGGTGCCGAGTTGAAAGAAGCGTTTCTCCCCGTCGATGCACTCTGGGCTTCCTTCGGTATTACCGACAATTTGTCGGTTGAAGGTTTCTATTTGACAGAGTTCGAACAAACCGAAGCAGATCCTGCCGGCACTTACTTCAGCCAAAATGATTTTGCTACCAATGGTGGTACCTATGTAATGCTGGGCTTTGGTATTGCACCGCAACCAGTTGCCAATCCTGAGCTTTTTGGCCGTACTTGCGGTGCAGGCGGCAGTGTCACCAATAGCGACCTCTACGCTAGCTTGTCCGCGATCTATACCGCCCCCGGTGCGGTAAATATTTTAACAGGTGCCTGCCGTAATGCCGTGCCACGCGGCCCAGATCGCAATACCAGCGATAATGGACAAGGCGGGTTTGCTGTTCGTTACTTCTCGGAAGCGCTGAATCAAACCGACTTCGCGTTCTACGCCATG
>JBDTTC010000228.1:0-6334 GCA_039930825.1 Arenimonas sp. | reverse complement strand
CAGCAAGGCTTGCATGAAAGCCGCATTTTTCAATATTACTTGGCGCTGTGCATCCGGGCCGTAATGCTTAAGGCTGGCGAGCATGCTTTCGATGGTGTCGGCGCTGACCGAGCTGCCATCAAGCATGATAATGCCCGCTATCGCGCTCATGGAATGCTCTGGCTATTCATTGCAATACCTGATGGTGCTCAAGATCATCCTGGGCCAAAGGAATTCCGTTTAATTCAACCCAGGCATGGGCGTCGAACATGGCATTTTCCTTTCGCACGCCGATTTTTATTTCGGCGGCCAGGCCTTGGCGCTTCAACCAATATTCCAGCAAGACCGATTGTCGCAGGCAGGTGGCGTACATGAACCCATGGCGACCAGCGATGGACAATAATTGGGCGATGCGTTCTGCGCGCGCCAATTCGGCTGTATCGGCTTGATGTAATTCGCTTTTGGCGACATGGCGCGACAGAAAATTACGTGTTCGCAAATAGCCGAAAAATTTCAACGAGAAAGCAATCCACGGCAGCCAGAAGATAAATTGCAGCAGCAGGGATTTTTCCTGCCAAGTTAACGCGAACCATTTTCTGAAATAGCTGCCAATCATTCGCCTACAGTAACCAAACCTGCCTCGGCCAGTTGCGTGATTAAGGCCAGTAAATCCTGCTGCAATTGTTCCGGGCTGGCTTCGTAGGTCTCGCAAAGATCCTGGTGCACCTGTTGCAACTTCATGTTGCGATTGATCAGGCCCCAGATATGGGTGCCGACCGGGTCGAGGCCAAAATAGCGTTCGCTGGCGAGGTTGAGCAGCACGGCTTCACCGGCAACTTCTTGAAAAAGCACATCATCATTGGGTTGGGCTTGGTGAGCTAAGGTAATATGTTGCATAAGTTACTTGTATCGTGGCGGGTTGCGAGCCTCAGTATTCATCGAAGCCAGACATTTGTAAATCTGCTTAAATCCAAAATGAGTGAATGATGGCGTTACCGACCGACCTGCAATTTTTGCTGAAACAAACCCGGCCTTACCGCGGCAAACTAGGGTTTGCGGTCGCTTTGTTGATGCTGGAAAGTGCGGTAATGCTGGCTTTGCCGTGGTTTGCCGGACATATCGCACAAGCCCTGCTGGCCCAGGAAATACCCAGCAAGCTATTGCTGATCTGGTTGCTGGTCATGGGCTTGCAGGCGCTGATCACGATGACAAGCAGTTTTACGATGGGCGCTATCAATCAGCGCGTTACGGCTGATTTGGGTTTGCGCGTTTATGAACATCTGCAGGCGCTGCCATTGCCTTGGCACCAGCAGCGCCAACGCGGCGAAGTATTGGCCTTTTTACACAATGATGTCTGGTATATCAGCCAGTTCATTTCCAATGTACTGATTCCGCTATTGCCGATGCTATTGAGCTGCTTGGGCGCCTTGATACTGCTGTGCCGGATCGAACCAGTCCTGGGCTTGATAATTGCGTTCGTAATGCCGGTGTTTTTTATCACCGTAAAACTATTGACCAGATCCTTGCGGCCCTTGGCGAATCTTACAAGCGAACAAGAAGCAAAACGTTACGGAATTTCCGAGCAAAATCTGGGCACTCTGCCGATCATCAAGGCATTCACCAGGGAACGGGAAGAAAGTGCCCGCTACGGTATGCAAACCGAAAAATTGGTCGATCTTCAAATCCGGCAATTACGCATTACGGCATTTATGACACCGGCCATTCGCTGGGTAATGGCGGCCGGCGTGATCGGATTACTTTGGTTGGGAGCTACTCGCGTGGCGGCCGGTAGTTTGACCGCGCCGGAACTGATTACACTTTTATTGTATGGATTGTTACTAACCAATCCCTTGAGTCAACTGGCCGATGTCTATGGCAGATTGCAAATGGCCCGTGGCAGCGCAACGCGATTGATGGATGTGTTGAATGAAGATGCTGAAATCGACACCGGAACCCGTGAAATAAGCAAATTGCATGGCGACATTCGATTTGAAAATATCGATTTTACCTATCCCGGTCGCCCCGAATTGCTGAAAAAGTTTACTCTACACATCCCTGCCGGGCAGACGCTGGCGATCACCGGCGTCAATGGCGCGGGTAAAAGTACGCTCACTAATTTATTGCTGCGTTTTATTGTGCCCAATCAAGGAAACATCATCATTGACGGAATCAATGCCAGTGAAATTCCACTTAGGCAATTGCGTTCTCAAATTGGTTTGGTTAGCCAGCAAGTTTTACTGTTCAACGCCAGTGTCGGTTTCAATATCGGCTATGGCAAAGTAGAGCCGACGCAGGTGCAAATCGAAGCAGCAGCGCGCGCGGCACATGCTCACGATTTTATCCAGGCCTTGCCCGATGGCTACAATACGATTATCGGTGATGAAGGCGTGCGTCTTTCCGGTGGTCAGAAACAGCGAATCGCGCTTGCGCGTGCCTTGTTGAAGGATCCGGCAATTCTGATTCTTGACGAAGCCACGGCGATGTTTGATCCGGAAGGCGAGCGAAGCTTCATTGCGGAATGCCATGATTTGCTGCGCAGCCGGACAGTGTTGTTGATTACCCATCGGCCTGCCAGTCTTGCCTTGGCGGACCGGGTAATTAAATTGGAAGCGGGGCGCTGGATAGATGTGCCAGTTACAAACACGGCGGCGAATTGATGCGAGCTATAACTAAGGATCCGATCATTCGTCGTCCCGCGTGCTCTTATCGGGGACCCGGCGACTTTAAGCGCCACAACACAGACACTTTGTTCCCGCCTGCGCGGGAAAGACGAATTTTTATAAAATTTATTGGATAAGATTTCAACATGACTGCAAACGTTTCAACATCGGAATTTCAACTCTCGCATCTGGATAAACTGGAAGCCGAGAGCATCCATATTTTTCGCGAAGTAGCGGCTGAATTCCAGAACCCGGTCATGCTGTATTCGATCGGCAAGGATTCATCGGTACTGCTGCATTTATTGCGCAAGGCGTTTTATCCGGCGAAGCCGCCGATTTCCCTGCTGCATGTCGATACCACCTGGAAGTTTCGCGAGATGTACACTTTTCGCGATCAGGTGGCCGAACGCTACGGCGTCGATCTGAAAGTGCATATCAATCCCGATGGCATCCGTGACGGTATTGGTCCGATCACGCATGGTTCGGCGGTGCATACCGACATCATGAAGACGCAAGGTTTGAAGCAGGCCCTGGATTTGGGTGCTTACGATGCAGCCATCGGCGGCGCGCGACGTGACGAAGAAAAATCACGTGCAAAAGAACGTATTTTTTCGTTCCGCAATGCGCAGCATCGCTGGGACCCGAAAAACCAACGTCCGGAATTATGGAATCTATACAACACCCGCATACAGAAAGGCGAGAGCGTTCGTGTGTTCCCGATTTCAAACTGGACCGAGCTCGATGTTTGGCTTTACATCTATCGTGAAAATATTCCGGTAGTGCCTTTGTATTTCGCGAAGGAGCGCCCCGTGGTCGAACGCGATGGTGCATTGATTATGGTCGATGATGATCGTCTGCCCTTATTGCCGGGCGAAACACCGATGATGAAAAAAGTGCGATTCCGTACGCTCGGTTGCTATCCCTTGTCGGGCGGTTTTGAATCCGATGCTGAAACGCTCGAAGCGATCATCCAGGAAATGTTGGTAGCGCGTACTTCCGAACGCCAAGGTCGCTTGATTGATTCGGATGTTGGCGCATCAATGGAAAAGAAAAAGCAGGAGGGTTATTTCTGATGAACGTTAAGAATGAAATCGCCGCCTATTTGAAGCAGCACGAAAGCAAATCATTATTGCGTTTCATCACCTGCGGCAGTGTTGACGATGGCAAAAGCACCTTGATCGGCCGCTTGTTGCACGACACCAAATTATTATTCGATGACCAGCTCGCCGCTTTGACTAAAGACAGCCAGCGTCATGGTACGCAAGGTGATCAGTTTGATTACGCCTTATTGCTTGATGGTCTGGAAGCCGAGCGCGAGCAGGGCATTACGATTGATGTGGCGTATCGTTATTTTAATACCGAACGACGCAAATTCATCGTGGCTGATTGCCCGGGCCACGAACAATACACCCGTAATATGGCAACTGGTGCTTCAACCGCCGATGTGGCAATCGTACTGGTCGATGCCCGCAAAGGTTTGCTGACACAGACGCGCCGTCACAGCTATATCGTGAGTTTGCTTGGCATCAAACATGTCGTGCTTGCCGTAAATAAAATGGATTTGGTCAATTACGATCAAGCGGTGTTTGATGAAATTCTCGAGCAATACACGGTGCTGGCAGAGCAACTCAATATTGCCTCGGTAACCGCAATTCCCTTGTCGGCCCTGAATGGCGACAACGTGATTCTCAACAGTCAGGCGATGCCTTGGTATAGCGGGCCAGCCTTGCTTGAACATCTGGAAACCGTCGAAATTCAATCAGCGCAGTCGCAACTCGGCTTTCGTTTGCCGGTGCAATGGGTTTGCCGTCCGCATCAGAATTTCCGCGGCTTCGCCGGCAATATTGCCGCCGGGAAAATCAAGATCGGTGACGATATCGTGGTTACGCCTTCCGGTGTACGCTCGAAAGTGGCATCGATCATTCGCGGTGACAAAGAAGTGACCGAAGCATATCGCGGGCATTCGGTCGTCATCAGTTTGGCCGATGAAATCGATATCAGCCGTGGCGACGTGATCAGTGCTGCCAGCGATGCGCCGCCGATTTCGGATCAGGTTGCCGCCCATGTTTTGTGGCTGAACGATTCACCCTTGATGCCGGGCCGTGCTTATTGGCTGAAGTTGGCAGCGCGCACGGTCAGTGCACAGGTCAGTGAAATAAAACACAAGATTGACGTCAACACGCAGGAAACACTCGCGGCCAAGCGATTGGAGTTGAACGAAGTCGGCTACTGCAATTTAAGCTTTGATCAGGCAATTACGTTCGAGAGCTATCGCGATAATCCAACGCTGGGCAGTTTCATTTTGATTGATCGCCAGACCAATGCGACCGTCGCTTGCGGAACCATTGATTTTGCACTGCGCCGCGCCGCCAATCTGCATTGGCAAGCCGTTACCGTCGATAAACACGCGCGCTCATTGATCAAGGGGCAGACCGCACGTTGCCTCTGGTTTACCGGGCTGTCGGGCTCGGGCAAATCAACGATTGCCAATTTGGTAGAAAAACGTTTGCATGCCCTGGGTCATCACACCTACTTGCTGGATGGCGATAATGTTCGTCATGGTTTGAACAAGGACCTCGGGTTTACCGATGAAGATCGAGTTGAAAATATCCGGCGCGTTGCACAAGTTGCAAAGCTGATGACCGATGCGGGATTGATCGTGCTGGTGTCGTTTATTTCACCGTTCAGAAGCGAGCGTGACATGGCTCGTGCCCTGTTTGCACCGGGTGAGTTTGCCGAAGTTTTCGTCGATACACCGCTGGAAATTTGCGAACAGCGTGATGTCAAAGGCTTGTACGAAAAAGCACGAGCTGGAAAAATCCCGAACTTCACCGGCATCGATTCTCCATATGAAGCACCGACGGACCCCGAGTTCCATTTGCAAACCGCAGATGCAAGTGCAGAAATATTGGCGACCAGAGTGGTTGATTACATCAGACAGAAATAAATCATTGGTACGCATGCTTGCTGCGCCCTTCTTTAATAAATCGTAGGGGCGCTTGCTGCGTCCTTCTTTCAGGTTACCCTTGCGTTTGTATTACTTGCAGATTCAGGGTGCCGCAAGCAGGCGACCAATAAAAAACCCCTGCGAACAGGGGTTTTTTGCTTGTTGAGCCAGATGATTTATATCTTTGAAAATTTGAACATGCCGTTATGAAAGTCAAATTGACTTTTCTTAGAGCGCAGTGAGCCAGCCGCGCTTGTCGGGAGTCTTCCCACTGAATAAACCGAAGAACAATTCCTGAATTTTCAGTGTCAGCGGACCCGGTTTTCCGCTTCCGACCTGACGGCCATCAACCGAACGGATCGGGGTGATTTCTGCCGCGGTACCGCACATGAAAAGCTCGTCGCACAAATACAGAAATTCGCGCGGAATGTCGCGCTCGATGACTTCGATGCCGTTATCTTTCGCCAGCGTCATGATCGTATTGCGGGTAATGCCGTTCAAAAGCGCGGCGCTAATTGGCGTGGTGTGCAATGCGCCATCAAATACCAGGAATAAGTTTTCACCAGCGCCTTCCGACAACAAGCCGGTCGAAGCGAGTGCGATACCTTCACCAAAACCTAAGCGTCTGGCTTCACGTGCAATCAACTGGCCGGACAAGTAATTGCCACCGGCTTTGGCACCGGTCGGAATCGTGTTTGGCGCCATGCGTTGCCAGCTCGATACACAGGCATCAATACCGGCCTCAAGA
>JBDTTC010000227.1:0-12547 GCA_039930825.1 Arenimonas sp. | reverse complement strand
CGGGAGCTTTTGATTTTCTTGTTAAGACTGTCCCGACTTCCATCGGTCCTACGTGCGATCCTGCGTTTTACAGTTTATAAGCCATCGTCAACGTATTGAGATGCACACGTTCCTCATCACGCAGGAACGGTGAGATCAGCATCATTACTTGCACGATGCCATTGCGAATGGCTTCCTGTTCGTCTTTATCGCCGCGAACGCTGGCGTAATTAAGCCAGAAAGTGGCAATCACCAGGATATTGGTCGCGGTGCCTTCGATCTCGGTGCCTGATGCACGCATAACACCAGCCTGAACGAGGCCGCGCATCACGGTAGTGGCATTGCCAGCAGCCCGCTTTAAAATCCGTGCAAAGCGCATTCTTAGGTGACGGTTGCGGCTGAGAATGTCCACTAAATCCCGATACAAAAAACGGTATTCCCAAATGCATTCAAATACCAAATGCAATTGCAGCCAAATATCTTCCAGATTCGGCAAGCGCCCCTCGGGGGCGATGAGTGCCGAATCCATGCGTTCTTCGTAACGCTGGAACAATTGCTCGATGATGTCGTCTTTATTACGGAAATGGTAATAAAGATTACCCGGCGAAATTTCTAGTTCATCGGCGATATGGTTGGTGGTGACGTTTGGCTCGCCCTGCAAATTAAACATCGCAAGCGAGGTGTCGAGAATGCGTTGGCGGGTTTTTGGGGCTGCCATGATCGATTAGCCGACCAGTTTTTTGACGAGATCGATATACTTTTTAGTGGCGTCGTCTTGTTTGGTGCCGCTCAGCTTTTCCCAGGCTTCGTATTTGGCCGTACCAACGAAATCGAAGAAGCCAGGCTTATCGCCTTTTACGTCGCCTTCGGAGCCTTGCTTATAAAGCGCATACAGCTTGAGCAGGGTGTCGTTGTCAGGCTTGTCTTTTAGGCTTTTTATGTCTTTCGTCGCTTGTTCGAATTTTGCTTGCAGATCGTCTTTTGCCGCAGCCATGACAGGTTTCTCGGGGTAGGTCGGAAGCCCCAATGAAAGCACGGCGGATGAAGCCGGTCAACGCATACTCAAATTAGGGTTTGTAAGATTGCCTCAGGTCTGGCAATTTAGTGGCCTGGGCCAGGCAGTCGCCAGCCATTGATTAGCGAGAGTGGGGGAAGCATGAGCTATTTCGTTACCGGTGCCACCGGATTTATAGGCCGTTTTCTAGTTAGCAATTTATTGAAGCGCAAAGGCACGATCCACGTGTTGCTGCGCAAAGGCTCAGAGAAAAAATTCAATGCCATTGCCGATTCTATGGGCTGGGATAGGAAGCGTGTGATACCGATCACAGGTGATCTATCTAAGCCCAAGCTTGGCCTGACAGCGGTCCAATTGAAGGCACTGACAACAAAAAAAGTGGCGCACTTCTTTCATCTCGCCGCGATTTACGATTTGAGTGCAGATGCTGCCTCCCAGCAAGTAGCCAATATCGATGGCACCAAACACGCCATTGAATGTGCAACGGCGATCAAGGCCGGTTGCTTCCATCACACTAGTTCGATTGCCGCTGCCGGTTTGTACAACGGTGTCTTCCGCGAAGACATGTTCAGCGAAGCCGAAAAGCTGGATATCGATCCTTACTTCCGTACCAAACATGACTCTGAAGGTCTGGTTCGTAAAACCTGCAAAATCCCTTATCGAATCTATCGTCCAGGTTTTGTCGTCGGTCATTCCAAAACTGGTGAAATGGACAAGATCGATGGCCCTTACTACCTCTTCACCCTGATTAAGAAAATTCGCCAAACCTTGCCGCAATGGATGCCGACGCTGGGCGTCGAAGGCGGTCGCATGAATGCCGTGCCGGTCGATTATGTCGCCGATGCGATGGATTATCTTGCACACAAAAAAGGCCTGGATAAAGGCTGCTTCCATTTGGTCGACCCGAACCCGATGCGGATTGGCGAAATCATGAACGTGTTCTGTCGGGCTGCCCATGCGCCGGAAATGACCATGCGGTTGGATGCGCGCATGCTTGCGGTAGTACCCGCAGCAGTTCGTGGCGCAGTTTTGAATCTACCGCCTGTAAAGCGATTCAGCAACATGTTGCTTAAGGATCTAGGTATTCCTCAACAAGTGGTCAATTTGATTACCTATCCGACCCGTTTCGATAGCCGCGAAACCGAACGCGCCTTGAAAGGCAGCAAAATAAGCGTCCCCGATCTTGAAGGCTATGCATGGCGCTTGTGGGATTACTGGGAGCGCCATCTCGACCCGGCACTTTTCGTTGATCACTCCTTACGCGGCAAAGTTGAAAACAAGGTGGTACTGATTACCGGCGGTTCGTCGGGTATTGGTCGTTCGTCCGCTATCAAGATTGCCGAGGCGGGTGCGAAAGTGATTATCGTAGCGCGTGGCGAAAAGGAATTGATCGAGACTCGCGACGAAATCGTAGCTTCCGGCGGCAAATGCTGGGCGTATACCTGCGACTTGACTGATCTGGCCAGTTGCGACGAATTGGTCAAGAAAGTTCTAGCCAATCACAAACACGTAGACGTTCTGGTCAATAATGCCGGCCGCTCCATTCGTCGTTCGGTCGAAGCCAGCTATGATCGTTTCCACGATTTCGAGCGCACGATGCAATTAAATTATTTCGGTTGCCTACGTTTGATCATGGGCTTCCTGCCGGTGATGACCGAACGCAAGAAAGGCCATATCGTCAATATCTCCTCGATTGGTGTGTTGGCAAGCTCGCCGCGTTTCTCGGCGTATGTCGCATCGAAAGCGGCACTGGATGCCTTCAGTCGTTGTGCCCAGGCGGAGTTTAGCGGCAAAAATATCGCTTTCACTACAATCAATATGCCATTGGTGAAAACGCCGATGATCGCACCGACCAAAATGTATGACTCGATCCCGACGCTGACGCCTGAAGAAGCGGCCGATATGGTGGTGAAAGCAATTATCGAACGTCCAAGCCGAGTTGCAACCCGCATGGGTATTTTCGCAGCAACACTCAATGCACTTGTGCCGAAAGCTTATGAGGTGATCATGAATACTGCGTTTGAAATGTTCCCTGATTCGCAAGCGGCGAAGGGAATGAAGGGCCGTGGCGTTGCTGATAAACCTACCAACGAGCAGATTGCGTTTGCAGCCGTAATGCGTGGCGTGCATTGGTAAGGTAAATTAATTCATCAGACGAAAATAAAAAACCCGCGAAAGCGGGTTTTTTATTTTGGCTAGAACCATTTTTATAGGCATTGTCTGAAGCGGACAGGAACCGTGCTTCCCTGAGGTGGTTCGAGCTGCAAGCGGGTGTAGCGTAGTTCTTCGCGCATGGTCAGAATGCGGCATATTTCATCAATTAATGCCTTGTCGTCGTTTTTTTCGGTATTCAAATTTACTTGCAGTGTGGAAGCGCTATACCAGAGAGCAGACTTTACGGCAGGCATCGCTGCAATGGATTGGGCAGTATCGGCTTTACGCTTGGCAAGTTGCTTGTCAGTTAATTTATCAACTTCTTCCATCGCTTTTGCGGTGGCATTCAATTTTGCCGTTGTTGGGTCGACTGGCTTATTCTGAGCCGCTGCGGCCGTTTGTGCCGCCTGCATACCTGCATTGCTAGCATCATCGGCATTACCAGAGCTAAGGCCGCCAAACGCAAAGAAGCACAAAATTGTCAAGCCAACACTAATCGCTGCGCCAATTTGTACTTTTGATTTGGTTTGTACACTTGCTTGCTGACGAACGGTATCGAGAGTGTTGCTTGAAAGGAAGCCTTCAATACGTGGCCATAACGCAACACCATCGATTACCTGAATGTCGTAGCGACCCGCTACATCTTTTGCCATGCTTTCAATCGTCCCAAGTGTTACTAGTATGCCTTTGCTAGCCCCGATCAATTGAACGCCGTTGGCGAAATCGCGGATATTCGCTTCGCCCAGATGATAGGCAGTACCGTGCTTGTAGCTTAGAAGTGTGAGGGCTGAACCTTTTTTCAATAAAAATTCGGTGCCGCCATCGCCCGGTTGTCTGCTTGAAATTTCTTCGCGATAGCCCTCTTTTTCAAGGGATTGGATAACCAAACCAACACATTCACGCCATTTCATTGCCGCCAGGCTGGTGACACCCGTTTGAATTTCCGCCTGACGGCGTTTAACTATGCCGAACCACCAGAAGCAGAAAAGGAAGCAGACTAGCCCGATAAAAATGGCAAGCAAAATGGGGCTAATGGCTAGCATGCAAAGGCTCCGAAAAGTCATACAGGGTGGGGGAGCTTATTGTAACGTGTAGGCGTTGTTTTGGCCGCAACATTGCAGGCAAAAAAATACCCAGATCAGGATCTGGGTAAACTCATCATATGGTGGTGAGAGAGTATTTTTAGATGGCCCGCCAGTCTGAAGGGCGTAAGGGGAGGGATCTGACGTACTTCGTTTTTAGACTGGCGGGCTCAACGGGTGGCAAATTATGCTTCTTCGCTCGGTGCGATTGGCTTAACAGCCTTTGGCAATGCGGCTTTGCGTGCAGCAGGCTTGGCTTTTGCCACTAGTTTCTTGCTTGTCTTGGCAACTGGCTTGCTGGCTGGCTTAACTTGCTTCGCTGCTTTTTTGACGGATGGCTTTGCAGTTTTGACAGCTTTTGCAGCAGTGGGTTTGGCAGCTTTTACGGCTTTAACCAATGGCTTGGCGGCAGGTTTCGCGCCTTGCTTGCGCAACAGGTCGGTCAAACCGTTGACTCGTGATGTGAGGTCGGACAAGTCTTCACGGCTTGGAACACCGAGACGATTCAAAGCGCGTTGTACGCGTTCTTCGAATACTTTTTCCAGACGATCCCAGGTATCGGTTGCACGTTCACGCGCAACACCAACGCGGTTCTCTACTGCATCACGAACGGCTTCGACTTTACCGCCGGCCAGTTTGCGTGTGTGTTGTTCGATATTCATGCCTTCTTTTACGAGGGCTTCGAATAGTTTCGAACCTTCGCCTTGCGCGCGATTGAAAGCGCCCATGCCGGCCATCCAGATTTGTTGTGCGGAATCGACGATCGACTTCGACATATGTTCTGCCTGTGCTTTCAAATCCGATGCCGGGCTTGACTGGCTGGTTGATTTGCTACGTGTTGATTTCTTGAGCTTTGCCATGGGAATTCCCTCCGAAAGGCTTGATGTGCTGCGGATTTTTCACGCTATGTCTAGAGCTTTCACACCATTACATTAGACGTGGAATGTTTTGTGCAAGTACGATTCACTTGCAGCTTCTATGAAATTTCCTCGAGTCGCATTGAATGTTCAATATCATCCAGTGCTCTTCGCAATCGTGCTGTGGCGTCAGTTTGCCTAATGGGTTTCTGCAGCCCATGCATGAAGGAACTCGATTGTGCGTCCAATACTTCATCGCGCAACTTCAGGCCATGCTTGGCGAGCATGGGAGCAAGTTCCGCCTTGCGTTTGCGCAAATCCCGTAAAGTACTTTGATAGGCGTGCTCACATACGCGTTGGCGGGAATCAAAACTGAAAACGTTGGTGAAAAACATTTCGCCATCGTCGTCATTCGGTTCAAACACCATCTGGTCCACTTCGGGATATTGCTGAGCATACTTTGCCAGGCCTACTTGCATGCGTGATTGCAGCAGGGTGCGGAAGGTTTGCGACAACACGACCGGAAGCCCGCCTTCGGCCAGTTTTTTCATGCCATCGGGCTGGGCTTTGGCGGTGCTGGCATTGAAAGGCACAAATGGATTGATGCCGATCATTAAATCAATGCCGTGGTCGAGTACTACCGAAGCATGCATGGTGCGACGCAGTGCGCCATCGACGAAGTGGTGGCCACGAATGTCTACGGGTGAATATAAACCCGGCAACGCAGCACTAGCCTGAATTGCTTGCGATATGGGAACATCATCCCAGCCGGGGCCTCCGAAACGAACAGCTTCGCCGCTATCGAGGTCCACTGCCACGACATAAAGCGCGCGATCAAGGGTGCGAAAATCATTACTTCGACCATGCATGGTGAAAATATCGCGCAGGAATGTCTCGATTTGCTGGTTATTAAAGATTCCAGTTGGAATTGCACTACTGAAGCGGCCGATGATGTCGCTTAATTTTGCGCCCATTGGATCTGTCAGTACTTCGCGCCACCAATCGAAGAAAATCGCCGGAACCGAAGAGGCGCGCTTGAAATACTCGGCAAATGCTGGTTGCAGGAAAATTTCGGGCCTGAAACTGATGTCCTTGCTATCACCCGTTATGAAAATCCTGCAAATTTCTGCCGTGCTCAAACGATTAGCCAAGCCTGCGGCCAGGAATGCACCGGAACTGACTCCAACATAGACATCCAGCCGGGTCAGATCCAAGCCTTCAATTGCTGCATCGAGCGCCCGAAGTGCTCCAAGCTCGTACATACCGCCAATGGGGCCGCCGCCAGCAATTGCCAAGCCGATGCGTCCATGACTGGAAGGGGTGTTTTTTGCGGGTTGCAGAACGAGCATGCAAATTATGCCTAGCAGGAAATCGGTAGAATTGTAGCCTGCACGGTGTGCGAAACAAGGAAACGCTTCACGAAAACCCATGACTCAATCTCTAAGACATGCATTGGCAAAGCGTTTGAACTGGCAAAAGCGCATGAACAATCCGGATTCCGAACCCCGGTTGAGTCTGCCGACATTGGGTCCGTTGCGCCGCTGGCAGTCGAATCGGCTGCGCGCTAGTTTTGCCGAGATTCTGGCAAATCCGCAAATGCGGCCTGCCGGAGAGTTTTTTCTTAGTGATTTGTACGCAGACAAGGATTTTTCGGCTCGCGACCGCGATGCAGCCAAAATATTGCCGATGATGGCCATGATTCTGCCGCAAAGTTTACTGCAGGCTGCAGTGGACACTATTGAATTGGCAGTCCTTAGCCAGGCTTTCGATTTGGCAATGGCCGAAGCCATAAAGTTAAATAAAAAAGGCGAGGTCGATCTTTCCCACTATATCGAGGCTTATCGTGAAGTTGCTTGCCCACGCTTACGGCGGCACCAGATCGACCTGATTATAAGAGTCGGGAAAAACCTCGATGCTGCAGTGCAAAAACATGGCGTCTATAAATTACTTAAGGCTTCACGTACGCCAGCCCGATTGGCGGGGTTGCAGGAACTGCAGGGCTTTTTGGAGCGTGGCTTCGAGTCATTCGCCCAACTTGGCGGGGCCGACGAATTTCTTGAAATGGTCGCTGCCAGCGAATATGAAATATCAGAACGATTATTTGCCGGGCATAAAAACCCGTTTGCCTAGCGTTCCCAGGCGCGGGGCTTACTTGAACTCATCGTCCAGATAACGGTGAATTTCCCGTTCGACGGAGCCCTTGATCATCATTAGCATGAAACTCAGGTTCACTGATACGTGGACATCCTTGGCGCTGACTGCGATATGTCCATCGACTCCGGACCGGCTGAAGTTGAGCGTGTTACCCGACCATTCGTATTCGACATCGAACTTTTCGGCGATGTGTGCTGCGACCCGTTCCACTGCTTTCTTTGCATCTTTGAGGGGCTTATTGTGTGTGCGTTGTATATCGATACTGGCCATGAATACCTGTCGGGGACTTGGTCATGAGTAGGGTGGTCCTATTCTGCGGAGTTTTTTCGTTTTAACAAGGGCTGTTACTTGGGAACTGCGGACTCAAGATTGTGTTAAATTTGCTTCCATAAGGAGACCCTATGCAGCTCAGCTTCCCGAACGGCGAATATCGCGATGTCAATTTTGAAACGGGTGAAGTGACAATCGGCTCGCGGCCGGACATGTTGGTGAGCTTGCCGAAAAGTGGGTTGTCCGGCCATCACGCGAGCATTATTGCTGATCGTCGGGGGCTCTGGCTTAAGGTTTTGCCAGATAGTCAGGCCATCCATTTGAATGGCAGACCGGTCAAACAACTGGCAATGCTCCGCGTCGGCGATCTGCTTTGTTTTGACCAGATAAGAATCCAATTGCGCGACACTGACGCGAAGGCCATCAACAGGGATATCCCGGAAAACGGCCCACTGACCTTGAATGAAACCCAGCAGGTCAGCGCTGCGCGTGTATTGTTGCGCGGCCTCAGCGGCCAACATTTTGGTCGGATTTACGGTTTGGTGAATCCGCAATTGCTCGGTTCCGGCGCCAATGCCGATATCACTATCGAAGATGCTTCGATTGCCGAGAAACACTGCCAGATCGAATTGCACGGAGACAAAGTGGTACTGCGTGCAATGAACCCGCAAGCGATTACTTTCGTCAACGGTATTGCGGTAAGCGACGCATTGCTGTCTCCGGGCGATCAAATAGCAATCGAACAATCCCGCTTTATGCTGGAAGCCCCCGGTTTACCGCTCAGGGGGCGCGATATCGCTGTCCCGTCAGGTACTGTGGCACATACGCAAACTATTCAGGCCGTAAAAGCAAAGGTTCCAGTCGAGCACGGTGGTACCAATGTCGAAGAACTCGAAAATACGCAACAAGGTAGTGAAGACACCAACGCCTTGTGGTGGCTAATCGCGGCCGCCGCCATATTGGCTGCATCGTTGACGGCGTTGCTTGTTTATGCGCCGCGCGGGGGGCTTTGATTGCAATCGGCCTGTTTGAGACTGATTCGTCAAAGCAGCGCATGCATCTGATTGATGCTTTCAAAACTTCAACAAGCCCGGTCGGCATTCTGAGTGCTACTGATGGTGCATTTCTGGAAGCGAACCCGGCTTTTCTAAAAGCATTTGGCTACGGTCTTGAGCAGTTGGTCGGCTTTACTCCGATCGAAGTCGGTTTGTGGAATGACCTCGAATTTCGTGCGAAGTCCTGGGGCATGCTGCGGACCGAAAAAAGGATAGTCCAGCTTTTTGCAGCGATTCGCTGTGCCGATGATTCGGTGGCGGATTATTTATTGAATGCGGAATACATTGAGTATAACGGCGCAGTTTGTATCCTGTTCGTTCTACATCCATTACTTGAGAAGTCACTGGCACCGGTCGACGATGTCACCGACCAGTTTTACCGGTCGCTGTATTTGACAGCAACGGAAGGGCTTTACCGCGCATTGCCAACCGGTGGCTTTATCGAAGCTAATCCCGCACTGGCAAGAATATTCGGTTACGACAATCCAACAGATTTCTTGAACACGAATGCCGATACCATGCGCTCGATCTATGTCGAGCCCGACCGGCTAGACGAAATTTATGCAGATCTAAAAAAGCATGGCCGTGCAACTAATGTTCGGCTTCAGGTTTATCGCAAGGACCGCAGCAAGATCTGGATCAATGAAAACGTACGTAATATTTGCAACGATGATGGTCTGTTGATATTCCAGGAAGGCTCTATCACCGACATAACACAGCAGGTAGAAGCCGAGAATGTGCTGAGGCAATCGCAGGCTCTATATCAAGCGTTGCTGGAACATAGCCGCGACGGCGTTTACCTGATTCAGCAAGGCATTATCAGGTTTGCTAATCAGGCACTTGCAGAAGCATTAGGTTACACGCTTGATGAATTGGTCGGCGCCAGTTATATGAGCCTTATTGCCTCCGAGGATACTGATGAGCAGGCGCGAAGAAAGGTCGAGCGCGAGAGTGGTTATCGTGGCTTGCAGACTTACGAAATTCATTTGCTGCATAAAAATGGTTCGCACCGTCTTTTCGAAGTTCGAGCGGCTGCCGTCGATTATCAAGGTTCCATTGCTTCGACCGGTACGATGCGCGATGTGACCGAAGAACGCGGTTACATGATGGTCTTGATGGAAGCGGAGCGTCGTTACCGTGAGCTGTTCGAGAACGCACCGAGCGGGCTTTTCGAAAGTGCTCTTGATGGTACGGTGCTTAGCGCCAATCCGGCGATGGCAAAAATGATGAAGTACGACGATGTTGAAATGCTCAAACAATCGGTCAAAAATACGATTGAGGTTTATGCCGAACCTACTGAACGGGAATATCTAGTCAATCTGGGCAAAACTCAGGGTGGGTTTAGTGAGCACATCACCCAGGTTGTTGATCGTTTCGGTGAACGTCGCTGGGTGAGTGCTAGCGTACGCCTTATCCGAGACGAGCACGGAACCCCCACCAGCTTTGCCGGCTCATTAGTGGATGTTGACGAACGCGAACGCATGCAGCAAGCGCTCGCAAGTTCGGAAAGTAAATACCGCACATTGGTAGAACATAGCCAGGTCGGCGTATTTATTCTTAAGGAAACAACGCTGGTGTATTGCAATCAAACCCTTCTGACGATGACCGGTTATGAAGAGCATGAGGTAGTAGGCAAACAAATCATTGACTTTATTGCCCCTGAAGATGTGGAAGGTGCTTTAGTCAGATTCAATCGCATTCTAATGGGCGAGGCGGTTGAGCGTGAATACGATGTAGGCCTGATTCGCAAAGACGGTCAGCGTCTTTTTATTCATGCCAGCATCGGTGAAGTAATGATGGACGGAGAGCGCCATCGGACCGGAACGATGCTGGATGTCACCAAGCAACGCGAAGCGGAACGCAAGCTGCGTTTTCATGCAACCCATGACGCGCTCACCGGATTACCCAACCGCATGTATTTCACCTTGCAGTTGGCCGACAGAATTCGCTCAGCGGTTGCGTCAGAAAATTACGATTATGCAATTTTGTTTCTCGATCTTGACGGTTTTAAATGGGTTAACGATAGCTTGGGCCACAATGCCGGCGATCGATTATTAATAGAAATTTCCCGTCGGCTTGAAACTCAACTCCGTGGGCTTTGTACGATTGCGCGTTATGGTGGTGACGAATTCACGTTATTGCCTATTGGCGCTTGCGATGAAGTGCAGGCCAGCAAACTGGCGCGTCTGGTTTTGCGTGTATTTGAGCAGCCGTTCGATGTAGGTAGCCAGTTAGTGTACTCAAAGGCGAGTATTGGTGTTGTGGTTGGGCGAGATGAATACCTGACGCCTGATCAGTTGATTCGCGACGCCGATACAGCAATGTACCGCGCCAAGGCAGCGGGCAAGTCCGCTTTCATTATTTTCGACGACGGTATGCATCAACAGGCAAAACAACGTTTCGAACTCGAAAATGACTTCCGGGTTGCATTTGAACGCAACGAATTACTGCTGCATTTTCAGCCGATTATGCATTTACAAAACGGCAAAGTGCTCGGTGCCGAAGCCTTGGTGCGCTGGTTGCATCCGACTCGCGGCTTATTGTTACCGATCGATTTTTTGAGTATCGCCGAAGAAACCGGGCTGATCTCCGAGATGGATACCTGGGTTATGCGTAACGCGGCTTTCCACCTGTCGCAATGGCGCAAGCAGTTTCCGGAGCATCACGAATTATTCATGAACGTCAATGTTGACGAAAAACAACTCACTTCGGCAGAGATTATCGAAGAGGTGCAGATGGTGCTAGAACGATTCGACTTACCGCCAAGCACAATGCGGCTCGAAGTAACCGAAACCGTCTTTAGGGAAGGCCGGGGCATGGCTGAAGAGCGATTGCAGGAGTTGAAAAAACTTGGCGTCGGTCTAGTGGTCGATGATTTCGGCACCGGTTATTCATCGCTTGAATCGTTTGCGGCATCTGCATTCGATGCATTGAAAATCGACCAGGTATTTATTCGCGACCTTGAAAGCAATCATCGTCATCGCGCGATCGTAAAAACCATAATCGGCTTTGCCAAAGATCTTGGTTTGCTGCTTACAGCGGAAGGCATCGAAACTAGTGGTCAGCGCAAATTGTTACTCGATATGGGCTGCGAAATAGGCCAGGGCTACTGGTACGACAAGCCGCTAAGTGCCCGCGATTTCGAGCAAAGGCTCTATAAAATGTTTGGGAATTAGCACTGAAATGGGGTGTTAGCGGGCCTGTGAGCGTGGTAGTGTTCAAGTGCTCTTCTTCTTCCCGCTACTTTTATTTTGGAGATTATTTATGTCGCGCGCGTTTAATTTTAGTGCTGGCCCGGCCGCACTGCCTGAAGCCGTCTTACGTCAAGTTCAATCGGAATTGCTCGAATATAAAAACGAACGCGCATCGTTGATGGAATTGAGCCATCGTGGTCAGGCATTTATCGATTGCGCCGCACAGGCCGAACGTGATTTACGTGATTTGATGGGAATCAGCGATGATTATGCCGTGTTGTTTTTGCAAGGTGGTGCCACGACCTTATCAGCAATCTTGCCTTTGAATTTATCCCGTCCCGAACAAACCGTCGATTTCGTCTTGACCGGCCACTGGGGCGAAAAAGCGCTCGAAAATATGAAGCCTTCGGTCAATACCAATATTGCCGCTTCGGCGAAAGACGGCTCATATCGTTCTATTCCATCGCGTGATGGCTGGCAGCTGACTAAAGACGCCGCCTTCGTTCATTACACGCCGAACGAAACCATACATGGCGTCGAGTTTCACGATGTGCCCGATGTTGGCGGCGTTCCGTTAGTCGCCGATTTTTCGTCCAATATTTTGTCGCGCCCGGTTGATGTGTCGAAATTCGGAGTGATTTATGCCGGTGCGCAGAAAAATCTCGGACCTGCCGGCGTCACCATTGTCATCGTCCGCAAAGATCTGCTTGGCAAGCATGGTCGCAATTTACCGCCAATTTTCGAATTGCAGAATCAGGTCAAAAACGATTCGATGTTCAACACGCCA
>JBDTTC010000226.1:0-5884 GCA_039930825.1 Arenimonas sp. | reverse complement strand
AGCAGAAGCAAAACGGCTGCTGCAATCGCGATTGGACGACGCGAGGAAAAAGACATGCGGCGCAGGGCGGGTTTGGCCGCCGTTGTGGCGACTGGCCCCGCGTCTGGAAGTTGCTCGATGCGGCTGACCAGCGAGTCGATCGATGTGTCCCAGTCTTCGAAGGCGTTGATCCACTGGCGTGTTGAAAGCTCGTAAGCGAATGCGTCGCTAGGCTCGACGTTCTCGATCATCAGCGCGATGACCGGCACGTGGTAACGGCTGGCAAGCGACAACTCCTTTTTGATCTCGTCGCTTTTGTTGGCTGCCTCGGAGAATACGAGGACCATGGCCCGGGCGTTTCGGATCGAATGGACAATCGCTTCCTGGTAATTTTCACCCGGAGCAACGTCGCGGGTGGATATCCAGCAGGTCGTGCCACGATTCTCGATCTCTTTGCAGACCGACAGAGCCTGCTTACGGTCTGTCGTGGCATAGCTGATGAAGACCTGGTGCGAGCCTCGTGGCGCTACGTCGCTGGCATTTTCCGGATCATTCACGGCTAGTCCTTTAACGCGATAAGGTGCGCACCCAAAATCTTGCGCTGAATATAACGCCAAAAAAGGGGGCAGAGTGGATTATTCTGATTTTCCTAACGCGGTAAGTCTGGCTAAATAAAAAGGCCTTAAGCCGTATCAAAAAATAATATTGATGTAGGGTGGAACCCAACGTTTTTTGGTGGTATCCACCAAACACCCTCGCAATCTGTGGTGGAATCACCAACGGTGTGCCACATGTTGATGGTTCCACCCTACAAACGCGACAAATCCCGCCGGATCTTTCGGTTGGTATATCGGCACAATGTTTGATAAAGATTGCCGTGATGTTTCCACATCGTCGCAATCGTTGTCGCGCCTGAATGACGCTCTAATGGAACGCGATAAGGTGCGCACCCAAAATCTTGTGTTGAATATAGGGTGTCGCCTTGGCGCACCGTTTGTCTGATTGTGCTCGATTGCATGTGGTTCTTCAGCTTCGATTTGGTGCGCTTGAGCGCACCCTATAGGAATAACTGGAGTTGTTTTCATCGAGTCTGCCCGCATATTCAAAATAGCTGCTCCAGAGAATGCTTGATCATGCCATCGACACCGGATTTTTCTACTCAATACGCCGATTTGCTTAACCGCCAGTGTTTTTGTATTGGTACAGATGTTCCGGGTTTGTATGAACGAATGCAGGGCGATTTGGCAAAACGCGGCATCGAACAATCGATGCTGCAATCGCACCCGCATTTATTTTCTTCGGCGCCAGTATTTATCGCCAGTTCCCAAATTACGCAAATGCGCGAGGTGGTGCAGGCAATAGAATCGGTGCTGGCGATGCCGCAATTTCATATCGAAGTGCTCGCATCTGCCCCCGCCATTGCGCAAAGACCCCAATCGCCGCTTGGCGTTTTCATGGGCTACGATTTTCACGTGGGTACTGGCGGTGTACGGCTGATTGAAATAAATACCAATGCCGGCGGGGCGTTTCTGAATGTCGCCATGATGCAGGCACAGCAGGCTTGTTGCGAAGGTGTTGAAAATTTTCTTGGCAAGCCGATTGAGGCAGAGGGCATAGAAAACCGTTTGCTCGAGATGTTTCGGAATGAATGGAAGCTTGCGCGTGGTAGTAAAAAATTGGAGCGTATCGCAATCGTCGATACCATGCCCGAAGAACAATATTTGTATCCGGAATTTCTGCTTTTCAAAAACATGATGGAGTCGGATGGTATCGAGGTAGTGATTACTGATCCGTCCGGGTTATGGCTTGATGAGAATGTGTTGTTACATGCAAGTGGCAAAATCGATCTTGTCTATAATCGGCTGACGGATTTCTATTTCGAAGCCCCCGGCCATGCAAATTTGCGCGAGGCCTATGCTGTCGATGCCGCTGTGTTTACGCCGCACCCCTACGCGCATGCGATCTATGCGAACAAACGCAATTTAAGCTTGTTGAGTGATGCCGCTAAATTGGCAGGCTGGGACGTTCCGCAAACCACTATCGACATCCTGATGCGCAACGTGCCAAGGACTCTCGCGGTGACGCAAGACAATGCCGACACACTTTGGAATGACCGCAAAAATTGGTTCTTCAAGCCGACTGGCGGCTTCGGTAGCCGTGGCGCCTATCGGGGCGACAAGATGACAACAAAAGTATTTTCACAAATCCGGCAGGGCGATTATGTGGCGCAACAGCTGGTGCCACCGAGTGGACGTACTGCACGACTGGACTCGGGCGATACAGAATTGAAGCTCGATGTCAGGGCCTATGTCTATGAAGGCGAAGTGCAGTTATTGGCAGCGCGTTTATATCAAGGCCAGACCACGAATTTTCGAACGCCCGGCGGTGGTTTTGCGCCCGTATATGCGGCGCCGGAAGATACCGGATCCTGTCGTGCCGATACGAATTCGCTTCGCGATTGTGCGAGCTTCGAGAAAAATATTCCGAAACCGTAGTGATCGATGTATTTTCTAAACGCGATAAGGTGCGCACCCAAAATCTTGCGTTGAATATATGAAATCAAGGACGCTCACCGATTTCATTAGCTCCCCTGCGTTTATGATTGATTGCGGGTGTCCTTGTTCCGATTAACGCGCCCTTTATTCCGTTACGGTACTGGGTGGTCTTTCAGTATCCCTGCAATTTTTTCTTTCGATTCTTGGTCGTTTGGATTGGCGGCAACGGCAAGACGGAAATCGCTCAGCGCTGCATCCCAGGATTTCATTTGAAAGCTCACCTTGCCGCGCATGGCATAGATATTGGCAAACTTCGGATTGATGCGTATTACCGAAGTGTAATCATTCCGCGCCTCATTCAATTTTCCCAGCTCGATGTAGGCACTTGCCCGATTTAAGTAGGCTTTTATTTCATTCGGCTGGATGCTGATGGCGCTTGTGAAGTCCGCGACTGCGTCAGGGTATTGCTGATGATCGCGCGAACATTGAGGCCGTCATAGTTTTTGGGTGCAAGGCTTAATGTTTTTTCTGCATCGAGAAGTGCAAGGTCGAGTTTTTTCAATAATAAATAAGCGCGTGCACGTTGGGCATAGGCCAAGTCTGCAGCCGGATGTTTTTTAATATAAGCCGACAGACCGTTGACGGCTTCCTGATACTTGCCGTCATCCATTTCCATCATGGCGGACATCAGTATTTCGTCGTCGTCGGTAAGTTCGCTACCGATATCCAGTGTGTTGGCAGTTACCAATGGTGATTCACAGTGGTTGGTACTGACAGCAGCATCGATTTGCCCCTGAACGGTTTTTTGCTGTGACTCGCGAGCTTCGATACGTTTAACAAGCTCGGGGTCGGCGTTCAACTCGCTCTTGTTTTTCATCTCGCTGATTTTCGCAAAGACATTTTTTAGTGATCCGTAAGAGCTATTCATTTCTGCGAGTTTTTTGCAGATCGAGGTTTTATCAGCAGTCGCCGAAGCTTGCTGCTGCTTTTGAGCTTCCTGGAAAGCGATAACCGCTTTTTTGTAAGTGGCTTCGCTGGCGGCGTAGTCGGCCATGTATTTCTGATAACGTTCCTTGACATCGCTTGTTGCCGATGGATTCGCGGGGTTTCCGGCATTTTTCCTGAGTACACTTTCAATAATCTTGCGTGCCTCTACATAGCGTTGGTTGAATATTTCCTTGTCAATCATCATCGTGCCGGCTTGCTGGCCGGCATCGAGTTGTTTCAAAGCAGCCTGAAAGAGCTCGGGCTTTTTTTCCTTGAATGCAGAAAGGGCAAAAAATTCGCCGGAAGCGAGAAAAGCCCATTTTCGTTCGTCCGGCCATTTCGAACTGTCTTCATCCATCAGGAATTTTTGCATGTCCGATTGCCCCATCTGCAGATCGCTTAGGTCTATCGCGGCAGCCTGTGAGGCGGTTTTTGCAAACGGCTGATCCAGGCCGCGGATCAGGTAATACCGCGCCATGCCCCGGTTGTAGTATTTGTAACTGTTGCCAGGCATTGCCTTGATACCTTCATCGCAGGTTTTCACGATCTCCCTGAGACTTTGCACATCCCGCAGCTTCCATTCGTATGTCTTGGTATCGAGTTGGCTAAAAGTGACAATGGCACACAAAACACTTTTGTTCATCGGGGCTTCTGCCCAGGCGGCATCCGCTAAAATGAATAAACAAAGTACGGTAAATACGGCGCTCAAAAGTTTCGTTTTCATTGTTTGATCTCATATCGGCTGCATGCACTTTAACTGCTTATTTAGTTTTATGCAGGGTTTCAACATTGCCCTTCAAAAAAGGGAGCAGAGTGCATTAGTTTTGTAGGTGCTTTGAGTCAAAGGCGATACGGTTGGGATATCGGCATAATGTTTGATAACGATTGTAGTAATGCTTCCACATCGTCGCATTCGTTATCGCGCCTAAAGGACGCTTCTGCGAACGAAAAAACATTGCAAGGAAGAAGGTTCGTTAAGTCAGGCTAAATAAAAATTCGCGTAGCTTGTTACATCGGCCCAAGGCATCGCATCAATTATTACGATGCAGAAAAAGTGTCGATTAGAATTATGTCACTGGCAAAAATAACCATTGGTTGCATGATGACTCATGGCACGCGCATGTGTTTTGCAGAAACGTGATTATGGGCTTGCGCGAGATACTCGATTTCTTAAGGTTTTCATCATGCTTCGATTGTTTTTTATGTCCCTGTCTTTGTTGATGTCGGTGCTCGTCTCCACTCAAGTGGCGGCGGTGGGTTCTGCCTCAGCGTCATCGGAGAAAATCGAGTGTCGTTCCGGCAAACCGATTGCCGTTGAAAAATACATCGTCATCGGCGGTATTGAACAATGGGTCGCCATCCATGGTGCCGATTGCTCGAAACCCCTGGTGCTGTTCATCCATGGTGGACCAGGGAATGCACTAAGCCCCTACGCGCACGCCGTGTACGGCGCATGGGAAAAGGATTTCACGCTGGTGCAATGGGACCAACGCGGTGCCGGACGCACATTTTTGCGCAATCCGGAAACTGCCGAATCGTCATTGACAGTGGAACTGATGACGCAAGACGGCATCGAGCTGGCTTCGTATCTGACCGATCATCTGCACAAGAAAAAAGTCATCTTGCTCGGTAGTTCGTGGGGAACCATATTGGGCGCCAATATGGCGAAATCGCGGCCCGAATTGTTTCATGCCTACCTAGGCACAGGGCAAATAGTGAATTACCGTGATAACCAGAGCGGGACGATTGTCACATTGCTTGCGCTTGCAAAGGCGGATCAGGACACGAAAACAATAACCGCCATCGAAGCGCTCGGGCCACCACCGTGGACGAATCCGCGTAACTTCGGAATCGCACGTCGCATAACGCGTGTCTATGAAGCAAAAACCGCTACTGCCACACCGGCGGGTTGGTGGAAGCCGGAAGCGCAATACGCAACGCCGGAAGACGAAGCTGCCGCCGAAGCGGCAGACGACTATTCCTATCTGCAATTTGTCGGTTTGAAAGGCGATGGCATGTTTTCACGCGTTGATTTGCCTGCACTGGGTACGCATTTCGAGACACCGATTTACCTCATCATGGGAGCGTCGGACCTTGTGACGGTTCCGGATGTCGCAAAACGCTATTTCGATTCCATTGTCGCGCCGCGAAAAGAATATTTCTTGTTGCCGGCTGTTGGCCATGATCCGAACCAAGCCATGGTCGATGCGCAGTACAAGATATTGAAGAGTCTTGTCCTTCCGGCAAAGAATTAAACGCGATAAGCTGCGCACCCAAAATCTTGCGTTGAATATAGGGCGCCGCCTGGCGCACCGTTTGTCTGATGGTGCTCGATTGCGTCCGGTTCCTTTAAACACAAAAAAACGGCGGATGCGTTTAATCAGCCAGCAAATAATCAGCCAGCAAAAAACAAACCGTAGGAG
>JBDTTC010000225.1:0-12033 GCA_039930825.1 Arenimonas sp. | reverse complement strand
CGGGCCGGGGCCCGACCTGCGGCCAATATGTCAGTTAGATTGCAGGAATGGGTGCAGCCAATACACCAGCCTTCCGATTGGATTAAGTCTTGGCAGTTTCAGGTGGCAAAACAATCCTTGGCGGAAGGTAGTGGAGCAGACGTTCGGTTTCCTCAACCACGACGGCGTAACATTCGCAGCTCATCTGCTCAAGTTTTAGCCGGTCGATTACCGTAATCAGGCCGCGTTTGTAGTCGATGATTCCCAGTTTTTGCAGTCGCCCTGCCGCTTGGGTAACGCCTTCGCGACGCACGCCAAGCATGCTGGCGATAAATTCCTGTGTCATCGTCAAGCGGTTATCTGGTAAGCGATCCAATGACAATAGCAGCCAGCGACACAGCTGCTGGTCTATCGAATGGTGCCGATTGCAAACTGCAGTTTGCGCCATTTGGGTAATCAGGGCCTGAGTATAACGCAGCATCAATTGCAGCAGATCACCGTGCCGGTTGAATTCCGTTTTCAGTTTTTGCCCGAGCAAGCGATAGGCATTGCCGGCGCTTTGAACGATGGCTCGGCTCGGCGTGCTTTCGCCGCCCATGAACAGTGAAACACCCATCAATCCTTCATTGCCAACGACCAATATCGCGGCTGACGCGCCGTCTTCCATCACGTATTGCATCGAGATAATCGCATCTGCGGGAAAATACACATGCCCCATCGGATCACCGGATTCATACAAGACTTTGCGTAGTGGTAATTTCACCAGTTCAAGATGCGGGAAAATGCGCTCCTGAACTTCTGGCGATAAAGCCGCAAGCAGATGGTTTTGCTTTGGGGATGTAGCCACTGCCATGTTGATTGAACCTTTGGGAAGCAATTCGGCAGCATAGGCTGGCTTTCAATATTTTCGACTATATATGCGCTAACGTAGCTAGTACAGTTCAAAGTGAAGGTTTCGATTCAAACGCGGATGCAGTTTGCAAGCAAAGCGAGGTTTTATGGGTATGGTCCGAACCCCAGCTGCGATAGCCGAGCGTATCCAAATGAATGCGGGTGGGCGTATAAAAGCCCAGGCCGAGCTTCAATTGCCGACCCGATGTTTTCCAGGCATTACACAGGCTTGCGAGTGAGGCAGGTGTTGCGTCGATATCGAAATCGATCGCATTCAATTGCATATGTTTACTGCCGGGACTGCCACCGGCGCAGGTATTCAATACGGGATCGCGATAGACCGATGCAGCGATTGGATTAACCAATACGCCTTCTACCTTGAATTTTTTTACGACAAGCAAAGTCGGCACGATATTAGGCCAAAGTTCTTTTGGCGGTGTCGTGAAGGGTTCGGCCTTGCATTTTTTCCAGTCACGCGCCGATTTCAATAATTGCGCCAAAGGAACAATATCGCCGACGGCTTTTTCATCCAGAAACTTTTGATAGGCGAAAATTTCATCGCGGTGTTTTTTGGACCAGGCGGAATAGCGTTCTGCATCGGTGGGTTTCTTGAACAGAACACAGCCCGTTAGAAAAACCGCAAGCAAAAAGAAAGACAGTAAAATTTTGAAATCAACGCGAGTGCGTTTTTCGAGCATCAGACGATAAAACCGGCGACTACTTTCCGCCCTTCGGTCGCCAATACATTGAAAGTGCGGGCGGCGGCAGCGTTGTCCATTACTTCAATGCCAATGCCGCGGGTAAGGCAGGCAGCCATGACAGCGGCAGACGGAAATTGCTGACGTGCTCCGGTGCCCAGAATTACCAGTACGGGATTCATATCTAGCAAGGCCTGCATGTCATCGGCAAGCAAATCCTGACTGGTAACCGGGCGCCAGTTTTCAACCAGTTCATGCGGAGTAAGGATAAAGCTGCGATTTAGAGTTTGATTGTTGACCAGAACGCCATCGGCGTTGACGCCACGCAGCAAATAACGAAAATCCGGATTTTCCAGCGTTAACTGCATGACTCAGGCTTTAGGCAGAATCACGAAAGGTTTGTTCTTGCTGCGGCGAAACAAGACAGCAGTATTGCCGATGCGGGTAACTAGGCCTGATTGGCTGCCATCGACCAAGGCAGTGATCCAGGCATCACGGGTTTCGCGGTCTTCTGCAGCAACTTTCACCTTGACCAGCTCGTGTTGTTCCAGAACAGTATCCAATTCCGCTAAAAGTGAAGGGGTTACACCTTTGGCACCGACCATAATGGTGGCGCGTAAATCGTGGGCTAAGCCTTTCAAATAGCGTTTTTGGGGATTTGTAAGAAGATTTGACATAAACATCTGGCGGGTTTTCAAGGGTGTACAGGTTATCATGGCGGCGAAGAGAAGGTTTTCGTATCGTCATTTGTCGGATGCATCATGGCCCGTAGTAAAAGCAGCCAGCAATGGCTTAAAGAGCATTTTGCCGACCCTTTCGTGAAAAAGGCTCAGGCCGAAGGCATGCGTTCGCGAGCTGCTTACAAGCTCGAGGAGCTGATTGAGCGGGATAAATTGCTCAGGCCGGGTATGGTCGTGGTCGATCTGGGTGCAGCGCCTGGCGGCTGGTCGCAGGTGGTTCGACGCGATCTGGGTTCAAAAGGGCGTGTGATTGCGATGGATATTCTAGACATGCCCGGAATTGCAGGGGTCGATTTCATTCACGGCGATTTCAGAGAAGATGAGGCAGTCTCAAGGCTGGAAGCATTGATTGGCGGGGCCAGCGTGGACCTTGTGCTTTCCGATATGGCCCCCAATATGAGTGGAGTGGACTCCGTTGATCAGGCTCGAGCGATGTATCTCTCGGAACTGGCGGTGGAATTCGCGGATAAACACTTGAAGAAAGGCGGTAATTTTCTGATCAAACTATTCATGGGCGAAGGTTTCGATGTTTACATGAAAGATTTGAAGACTCGCTACACCAAAGTGATTACCCGTAAACCGGCGGCTTCGCGTCGCCGATCTAATGAAGTTTATGCGTTGGCCACCGGCAAACGTTAAGGAAAAAGAATGAATGATCTCGTGAAAAATTTATTGCTCGCATTGGTTGTCGGTTTAGTGATGATGACGGTGTATCAAAGCTTCTCTGGCAAGATGGGCGTTGGTGCGGCCACGAAAGATGTCGAGTATTCAAAATTTATCGATGACGTTTACGACAAGAATGTCAAAAGTGTCGAGTTCTCCGGCGAAAGCACCGGTGCTGCGACTATGCTCAAATTTACCCGTAACGATGGCACCGAGTGGACCACTACCGGTCCGTACGACCGTGAGCTCGTGAACGATCTGGTTGATAAGCATATTGAAATCATCCAGCAAAAACCTTCGGGCGGTCCTTCGCTTTTCTGGTCGGCGGTTATCAATTTCCTGCCAATAATTTTATTCGTCGGCATCTTTATTTACTTCATGCGCCAAATGCAGGGCGGTGGTAAAGGTGGTGCAATGAGCTTCGGTCGCTCACGTGCAAAAATGCAGGGTGAAGACCAGGTCAAAGTAACATTCGAAGACGTAGCCGGTTGCGATGAAGCCAAGGAAGAAGTGGGTGAATTGGTTGAATTTCTGCGTGATCCGGGACGCTTCCAGAAACTTGGCGGCCGTATTCCACGTGGCGTTTTAATGGTGGGTAGTCCTGGTACCGGTAAAACCTTGCTAGCACGTGCCATCGCAGGCGAAGCGAAAGTTCCGTTCTTTACGATATCGGGTTCCGATTTCGTTGAAATGTTTGTCGGCGTCGGTGCAAGCCGCGTGCGCGACATGTTCGATCAGGCGAAGAAACATGCCCCTTGCATTATTTTTATCGACGAAATCGATGCAGTAGGCCGTCATCGTGGTGCCGGTTTGGGTGGCGGTCATGACGAACGCGAACAAACCCTGAATGCCCTGCTGGTCGAGATGGATGGCTTTGAAGGCGGCGAAGGCGTGATTGTTATCGCTGCGACCAACCGCCCGGATGTGCTCGATCCCGCGCTCTTGCGTCCGGGACGTTTCGATCGCCAAGTAGTTGTCGGTTTGCCCGATGTGCGTGGCCGCGAACAAATTTTGAAAGTACATATGCGCAAAGTGCCATTGAGCGAAGACGTTGTGCCAATGACAATTGCACGCGGCACCCCGGGTTTCAGTGGTGCTGATCTTGCTAATCTGGTTAACGAAGCGGCTTTGTTTGCGGCACGTGAAAATGCGAAAGATGTTCGAATGGAACACTTCGACAAAGCTCGCGATAAAATCCTGATGGGCGCTGAACGTCGCTCGATGGTTATGAGCGAAGAAGAAAAACGTAATACCGCTTATCACGAAGCTGGTCATGCCATTGTCGGCCGTTGCGTGCCTGAACACGATCCCGTCTATAAAGTGACGATTATTCCGCGTGGTCGCGCACTGGGCGTAACGATGTATTTGCCTGAAACCGATAAATACAGTTTGAACCGTATCGCTATTCAATCCCAGCTATGCACGCTTTACGGCGGACGTGTTGCCGAAGAATTGATTTTCGGTTCCGACAAGGTCACGACAGGTGCCTCGAACGACATTGAACGTGCCACCAAAATGGCCCGGAGCATGGTGACCAAATGGGGCTTGTCCGAAGAGCTCGGCCCGATTGCCTATGCCGAAGAAGAAGGTGAAGTATTTTTAGGCCGTACGGTATCGCAAACGAAAAATGTATCCGACGATACTGCGAAAAAAATCGATGATGTCGTGCGTACCATTCTGGATAAGGCCTATGCCCGAACCAAGCAAATTCTGACCGAGAACGTTGATAAGTTGCACGCGATGGCAGAGGCCTTGCTGACTTATGAAACCATCGATGTCAGCCAGATTGACGCCATCATGGAAGGCCGTGTACCCGGTGCACCGCTCGATTGGGCGAAATCTGGAAAAACTTCGAAAGACGATGTTGGACCGATACCCGGAAGTTTCGGTGGTGCTGCTCCGCAAACCTGACAAGCTTGTCGCTGAATCATGAAAAGGCCAGAATGCATTCTGGCCTTTTTTGTTTGCGAATCGTGGGTGCGCCGTAAGGCGCGAATAGCCCGGCATTGTCGCAAACCATTCGCGCCTTACGGCGCTCCCACGAGATTTCATCTTTCAAGGTAAAAAAATGTTCGACACCACCCCGCAACTCAACTGTGCCGGAAAAATACTGAGCTTTGATATCGCCCGGGTGATGGGCATTGTCAATGTAACGCCGGATTCCTTTTCCGACGGTGGCCAACATGGCACAGCCGAAGCCGCCATCGAACATGGCCTACGTTTGGCCAGCGAAGGCGCCGATCTGTTGGATATTGGCGGCGAATCGACGCGTCCGGGTGCAAAGGAAATAAGTGAAGCGGAAGAATTGCAACGCGTTATTCCGGTGATCGAAGCGCTGGCGAAACAAATTAATATTCCGATCGCGATTGACACTTCAAAGCCTGGCGTAATGCGTGCAGCCATTAATGCAGGCGCAAGTATTATCAACGATGTTTTCGCATTGCGTCGCGATGATGCGCTCGATGTCGCTGCCGAATTGAAAGTGCCCGTGATTCTGATGCATATGCAGGGCGAGCCCGGCTCGATGCAATCGGCTCCGCATTACGATGATGCAGTAGCCGAAGTGCACAGCTTTTTGACGCAAAGAATTTTCGCTTGCGAAATGGCCGGTATCTCAAAGAAAAATATAGTGATTGATCCTGGATTTGGGTTTGGAAAAACACTAGAACACAATCTGGCTTTGCTGGCCCAACTGCAACGCTTCGTTGAAATGGGCGTGCCCGTGTTGGCCGGCTTGTCGAGAAAATCCATGATCGGCACATTGACAGGGCGCGATGTGAATGACCGTATTTACGGTTCAGTTGCCGCTGCATTAATTGCGGCACAGAATGGCGCGAAAATTATTCGCGTGCATGATGTGGCGGCGACGGTGGATGCATTGAAAATTTGGAATGCAGTTGCTAAGCAAAGCAAACCAGTTCTGAAATCGAATAGGCCGACGGGAATTGTCTGGCCGGAAGAGGATTGAATTTTAAAAGTACTGTACCAAGAGCCCACCCTGTGACTGTCGGAATATCTACAGGGTGCGCGTCCAGTGAACCATTAGTTATGCTAGATGCTCTTTGAACCTCCGCACTCTTGGATCCATCACGCGATGCCATAAGGGCGGGCAAAGCGCGAGTACAAACATGGCTGCATAACCGCCGGGCAATTGAGGTGAGTCTTCGTGATGTCGCAAAATTGCATAGCGGCGTTTCGGGAAAGCGTGATGGTCGGAATGTCGTTGCAATTGGAATAATAATAAATTCGATAAGGCGTAATCCGAATTCCAGGAATGTAAATGTGTCGTCCTTTCGTATCGACCGTCCTCGAGTTTTCTGCGCTCAAGGCCGTAGTGTTCAACATAGTTAATCACTTCTAGCGAACACGCGGCCAAAAAGCCCTGGATAATAAAAAACAATAAGCCCATCCAGCCCATGCTGAAGTAAAACGCAGCACAGAACCCAAGCCATAACGCGGTCCACCCCAGCATTTCATTGCGCCAAGTAAGGACGGGCATGCCAAGTTTTGTGAGGCGTTCGGCTTCCAATTTCCAGGCGTTTTTGGTGTTTCGAACCATTGCCTCGGGCATGAATGACCAAAGCCCCTGTCCGAATCGTGCGCTAGAGGCATCTTCCGGGGTTGAGACATGCACATGGTGGCCACGAAGATGTTCGATTTTGAATCCGTAATAGCCGACCGATGTTAGCAAAATACCGCCAAAAGCAGTTTCAAGTTTCGCATCTTTGTGGATGAGTTCGTGTGCGACATTGATCGCAAGAATACTGCTGACAATGCCTTGTGAAAAAAGCCAGCCAGCCATGCCGAAAATAGTTAAATCTTGATGGATAAACCAGGTGCATGACCAAACCAAGGTCACGCATTGCACGGGTAAAACCAGCAAGGTGAGCGCCTTAAACCACATTTGCTTGCTTACCTTGCTTTCGTCGGCTTGCGCAATATTGACCGGGTCGTGGCCAAGCAGGAAGTCGGTCAAAGGGATCAGAACAAACAAGAAAAACAAGGGGTACCAAGCCATTAAATCAAACCAGCCGGTCTGAAGGCTTAGCCATGCCGCCGTCGGCAGTGTCGCTGGTACCATAAAGACGAAGAGGAAGCCAAAAGTTTTTAGTCTATTCATCGCTCAATAATAACGCGGGTAAGAAGCTATTCAAGTGAATAGGGCGCCGAATCTGTAAAATAAACGCATGCATGACACCCGACCACTGGCCATCGCCTTGATGGGCCCAACTGCCTCTGGCAAAACGGCTTTGGCAATTGAATGGGCGAAGCATTTGCAGACGGAAATTATTAGTGTCGATTCTGCACTGGTTTACCGCGGAATGGATATTGGTTCTGCCAAGCCAAGTGCCGAAGAACAGTGCGGTATTCCACATCACCTAATCGATATTCGTGACCCATCGCAAGCTTATAACGCCGCCGATTTTGCAAAGGATGCCTTGCCCCAGATGGATCGGCTCAGTAGGCAAAATAAAATTCCCTTATTGGTCGGTGGCACCGGTTTATATTTTCGAGCCTTGCTCAATGGCTTGTCTGACATGCCTGCCGCCGATGAAGAAATACGGGTTGTGATTCAAGCGCAGGCGGAAGTTCAGGGTTGGCCGGCGATGCATGAAAAATTGGAACAAGTCGATCCAGCTGCCGGTATTCGCATTAAACCCAATGACGCGCAACGGATTACGCGTGCACTCGAGGTATTTCAGAAAACCGGAACGCCGATTACCGAATGGCAGAAAAATAGCGTGCGGAAAAAGTTTCCATATCGGGTTTTGAAAATTTGTATTGCTCCAAATGAAAGAGCTGTTCTGCATGATCGCATCGCGCGGCGATTTGACTTGATGCTGGAGCAGGGCTTCATGGCTGAAATGCGAAACTTGATGACCAATGGTCCCCTGCACAATGATTTGCCGTCGATGCGTGCCGTTGGTTATCGCCAGGCCTGGCGGCATCTGTCGGGTGAAACAAGTACGGAACAATTTCGTGAAGAGACCATCGCGGCGACTCGTCAGCTTGCAAAGCGGCAATTGACCTGGTTTCGCGGCGAACTTGATTTACGCTGGTTCGATCCCCAAATAGATAAAACTGGATTGGAAAACGCGCTATCACTTTTCATCACTCGCTGATTACAGCTTTAGCGGTTAAACTTTACTTTCGCGACCTAGGACCGTTGGCCGCAATCCACGCATAGTGCGTGATAACAATAAAAAAGGAGTCCTTCATGACAAAGTCACAATCTCTGCAAGACCCATTCCTTAACGCTCTGCGCCGCGAACGCGTGCCCGTCGCCATCTATCTGGTGAATGGCATCAAGCTGCAAGGCACGATCGAAAGCTTCGATCAATTCGTCGTGTTGTTGCGCAATACCGTAAGCCAGATGGTTTACAAACATGCAATTTCTACTGTCGTACCTGCTCGCAATGTACGCATCGGTCCAAGCGGTGGAGAAGTGCTCGATGACGAGCCACAGGATTCCATTGCAAGTTAATTCCATGCCCGGCAGCACTCATGTTTGAACGTACCCGGAAGGGTGAAAACGCACTGCTGATTCAACCATATCGTCCGGGTATGCAAGACCCGACCTTGCTGGAAGAATTCATCGAGCTGGCTCGTTCGGCGGGTGCGACCGTGGTCGGAACGATCAACGCGCGTGTCGAACGCGCCAGTCCTTCGCACTACATCGGCAGCGGCAAATTAATCGAAGTTAAAGATGCCTGCGAAGCGATGGGTGCCGATTTGGTGCTCGTGAATCATGCACTGACACCCGGGCAGGAACGTAATCTAGAAAAAGATCTTGGCCGTCGCGTGGTGGATAGAAGCGGTTTGATTCTTGATATTTTCGCGCAACGTGCGGCGTCGCATGAAGGTAAATTGCAAGTCGAACTTGCGCAGTTGAAACACATGGCGACACGCCTGATTCGCGGCTGGACCCATCTTGAACGCCAGCGCGGTGGTTCGATTGGTTTGCGGGGCCCAGGTGAAACACAGCTGGAAACCGATCGTCGCTTGCTGCAAAAGCGCGTTGAAATGTTGCAATCGCGTCTGGAAAAAGTGGAAGTGCAACGCACGCAGATGCGACGCGCACGTTTGCGCAATGCCATTCCTCGTGTTGCACTCGTGGGCTACACCAATGCGGGCAAATCGACTTTGTTCAACACCTTGTCCGGCTCGGGTGTTTATGTCGCCGATAAATTATTTGCCACACTGGACCCGACCGTGCGTCGTCTTGATATCGCGGGTGGTTCCAGTCTGGTGCTATCCGATACGGTCGGATTCGTTCGCGATTTGCCGCATGACTTGATTGCCGCTTTCCGTTCGACACTGTCGGAAGCACGCGATGCTGATTTTTTGTTGCATGTGGTCGATGCCGCCGACCCTTTGCGCGACGAGCGCATTGATCAAGTCGATGCGGTATTGGCTGAGATTGGCGCCGGTGATATTCCGCAATTACTTGTTTTCAACAAGATTGACCGTTTGGAAGACTCCGTAGCGCGCCACGATACACCTGGACAGGGCCACGAGCGTTTCTGGTTGTCCGCCAAGACTGGCGAAGGTGTCGAAGCATTGCGGCAAGCGCTGGGCACACGTTTCTCGCAACAGCGCTACCTGACAACGTTGCAGCTGCCGCCCGACCAGGGCCGTTTGTACTCACGCCTGTACGCAGCAGGTGCCATCGTTGGTGAGCAAAGCGACGAACATGGATGGCAGCTGGAAATCGACATGCCGCTGGCGCAGGCAGAGCGCATGGCAGTCGAGCCGGGCGGACATTTTTTGCAAGAGGCCTTGCTTGTTGGCCTTGCTGACCCCAATTACAATCCTTAATCACTAGAAAAGCGGTCTTGACCGCAGCGAACGGAGTAGGCATGGCCTGGAATACGCCCGGTAAAGGTAGCGGTAGCCCAAAGAACACCGGTAATCCGGTTGAAGACCTTTTGAACCGGATCAAGGATGGTTTCAATGGCCGTGGTGGTTCGTCGGGTTCAGGCCCAGTGCCTATCATTGTTGGCTTGTTGGTTGTGCTGGTCTTGTTCAATAGCTTCAAGTTGATCGATGAACGGCAGCGTGGCGTTGTGTTGCGTTTCGGTGCCTATGATCGAGTAATGCAGCCAGGTGCGAACTGGAAATTCCCATGGCCGATTGAAACGGCTTATGTAGTGGATGCCACCAAGATCGAAGAATTAAAGGATTCGGTCAGTGTGTTGACCAAGGACGAAAATATCGTCGAGATCGAGTTCAATGTTCAATACCAGATTAGCAATCCAAGACTGTATTTATTCGGTTTTCGCGACAGCGTCGATGCCAATAACCAGCAAGGCGTTGAAACCTTGCGTCATTCGGCAGAAAGCGCGGTACGAGAAGTTGTCGGTAATAACACGATGGATAAAGTGTTGTTTGAACGCAGCCAGCTGGCGATTGAAGCGCAGAAGCATCTGCAGGAAACCCTGAATCTGTACAAAACCGGTTTGCAGGTGTCGCAATTTACCTTGCCGAGTGCGCGTCCGCCGGAAGAAGTTAAGCAGGCTTTCGACGATGCTATCAGTGCACGCGAAAACAAGAACCAGCTTGAAAGTGAAGCCAAGGCCTATGCCAGTAAAGTAGTGCCCGAAGCGAAGGGTGTCGCTGCAAGAATCAAGGCCGAATCAGAAGGCTATAAAGCTTCGATGGTTGCCAAGGCTCAAGGTGATGCCAAACGTTTCAGCCTGTTGGTTGAACAATATCGAAAAGCGCCCGAAGTTACCCGCAAACGTTTGTATCTTGAAACCATGCAGGAAGTCCTTTCGAAAAACCAAAAAGTTGTTTCCGGTCGCGATAATAATGTTTTCTATCTGCCACTGAATGGAACCGGCATGCCGAGCCCCGAAATGTCTGCAACACGGATGCCCGCGGTACAGGCCGTGATTGACAATGCAGCGGATAATAAAGTGGAGCGTTCGCCGCGTCGCGAAGGCCGGGAAGGAAATCGATAATGCGCAATCTAACCAACATATTGATCCTTGTGGCATTGGTAATACTTGGCTTGTTCAGTAGTGCCTATATCGTCAAAGAAAATGAAACCGCCATCGTGCTGAATCTGGGTAAGGTGGTTCGTAGCGACATGAAGCCAGGTCTGCATTTCAAATGGCCCCTAGTCGAGGAGGTTCGCAAGTTTGATCGCCGTATTTTGAATATGGAAGACAAGCCGATGCGTTATTTGACGGCCGAGAAAAAAGACGTCGAAATCGATTTTTTCGTGAAATGGCAAATCAAAAACGTAACTACTTTCTACAAGGCATCCAGCGGCGGTGATGAGGATGCGGCGAAGCAGCGTTTGCTGCCTATCGTAAAAAGCGCACTGAATAACGAGATCAATCAGCTGACCTTGTCGGAAGTGGTATCGAGTGGCCGTTCCAATTTAACTGGTCGTTTGCTGAAAGACATCAATGTGGGTGCCGGCACGCTGGGTGTTGAAGTGTTGGATGTTCGCATCAAGCGCATCAATCTTCCGCAGGAAGGCGATATTTTGAAATCCGTATTCAACCGTATGCGTGCCGAGCGAACCCAAGTGGCTTCGCGTTTGCGTGCAGAAGGTGCACAGGGTGCGAATGCAATTCGGGCCGGAGCAGATCGTGATACGCAGGTAATCCTTGCCAACGCCGAGCGTGATGCGCAAACGCTACGTGGTGAAGGCGATGCCGAAGCGGCCTCGGTTTCAGCCGCGGCTTATAACCAGGATGCCGAGTTCTATGGTTTTTATCGCAGCATGGAGGCCTATCGCGCCACCATGTCGGACGGCAAAACCGTGATGGTGCTCGACCCGGATTCGGAATTCCTGAAATACTTTGGTAACCAGCGCAAATAAAATGCAATGGGCGGATTTACTGGCCGCACTGGCTTTGGTGCTCATTCTGGAAGGGTTGCTTTTATTTGCAGCCCCTAAAACCTGGAAGCGGATGGTCGCGCAGTTGCTAACCCAGCCCGAGCGACAGCTCAGCGCAATGGGTGGATTTATGGTGATTGCAGGCCTGATAGGGCTGTATTTCATCCGTGGCGGCTAATTGGCAGGAAATAAAACCTGCAAAAGCCGA
>JBDTTC010000224.1:0-4154 GCA_039930825.1 Arenimonas sp. | reverse complement strand
CCCTGGAAAAAACCGCATACGACATTGGGACTGTTCGATCTGATTATCGGCAGCGATATTCTTTACGAACGCGATCATGCCCAGATGCTGTCCGAATTAATTGCACGCCATGCAAAACCGGCCGCCGAAATAATCACCACCGATCCCGGTCGCGGCGTGAGTGCGGCATTCAGTCGCGCCATGCTCGCGCAGGGATTCAGGATTGAAGAGACGCGCTGCAGATTTAATGAAGCCGATGTCTCGCCGTTTCGCGGTCGCCTGATCAGTTATTTGCGGAACTAGCGGAACATCACGCACCTTGAAGTGCGTGATGTCCGTATCCGATTACTCTTTGCTTTCATGCCCGGTGCTGCCAAATATCGCAGGCAATCCGGTGCCACCTTCATTGTCGCGTTGTGAGACTTTGTCTTTTGCAACGGCTTTTAATACGGGTGGATTGCTGACGAATGGTTTGATGCCGAGCGCCTCGTAAATTTCATTCGGCGAAAAAATCTTTCCTTGCGTAATTACCAAAGCCACCTTGCGGATATCGGCAATATTCGTCGTCGGATCGCCGTCCACCAAAATCAGATCGGCATATTTGCCCGGCGTGATGCTGCCGCGATCATTGCTTGTGCGCGTGTACAAGGCACCGTTGCGCGTGGCAATTTGCAAAGCCTGTGCAGGCGTGATGCCAGCATGTTTTACGTAAAATTCCAGCTCGCTGTGCAAACTGAAACCGGCAATGGCATCGGTGCCGGCCACCAGCGGAATGCCTTCCTTGTACATGATGCCGACGAATTCCAGCATCTTGTCGTAAGATTTTTTATAGCGTTCGGCAGTGGCGTCGTCCGGAATATTCATGGTGCCAACACGGAAGCTGCGTTGCAAATCAATCGGTACATTGTCCATTACCGGCGCATAGGCTTCAGGCACGGTACCGTCACGTTGACGTAAAAATTCGAAGGTCACCACAGTCGGGTCGATGACGATATGTTTTTCTTTCAGCAATGCGATGAAATCTCTTACCGGCTTCGAATTGAAATCCAGATCACCGACTTTTTCGGCCGGCAATATAAAACGCTGCAAAGTACGGGTATCGGTGGTTGGCGTGACCAGAAAATTCAGCAAGACCTGATTGATATGCTGAATTTCGTCATAGCCGGCGTTTACCGCATCTTCTGCGCGTAGAAACACCGGGATATGGCCGCTGACACGCATGCCGCGACTATGGGCGTAGGCAATGGTGTCTTTCAGAATTTCTTTCGGAAACGAATTATAGATTTTCAATTGCGGATAGCCGTGCTCGGCATACCAGTCAATGGCATCTTTGGCTTCCTGCAAATTCTTGATCACGAAACCATTGCGGGCCGAGAACGCACTTTCACCTTCCAGAAAACCGGCCGGCACGATTTGTGGCGACAATAATTGGTTTCCTGCCGTTTCATCCAGCATCTGTTGCAAGGTGGCATTGTCATTACCCATGTCGCGAACGCTGGTAATGCCTGCCGCGAGATTCAAGCCACCTTCCCAGCGGCTGACGTGACCATGCATATCAAACAGCCCGGGCAGCAAGACGCGACCGGCCGCATCGATTTCATTATCAGCACCACGTGTTGGCGAACCGGTCGGCAATACCGCGGTAATTTTTCCGCGCAGAACGTACACATCAGAGGCCGGCAAAAGTTTGGCGGTCTCGCTATCGAACACACGCGCATTACGAATCACCGTCATGCCGGCCATCGGTTTTTGCAAACGCGTTGCCATGTCTTTCAATAATTGTGCTTCGGCACTTTTCTGGTGCGCATCCAGCACGCTGCCATTGGTTTGCCAGCCATCTTCAATGGCCAGTAAATAACCCGGCACCACGATGGCGAACAATCGTGGATTTTTTCCGGTGGTAGCCCAGGCGAATTGCGGCGTCAGCCCTTGGCCGGAAAGTGCGAGTAATTGCACGCGCTGGCTTTTGTCGTCTTTGGTAACTTCGACTTCATCAAGTTTGCGTTGCGTCAGTGTGCCGGCCGGCAACAAGGGTAATTTTCCATCCGGGCGTTTTGCCAAAGCGGCGATGCTGGCCGAACCAACGGCGAAAGAGCTATTGAGCGGAATATATAAAGCAGTGCCGGAAACATTCTGGACAGCTTTCTCGGATGTTGAATTCCAGGTGGCTTTGTTGTTTTTGCGATCGAACTTGTCATCAATGACTGCGCCATAAGTGGAATTGCCTTTCGCCCGATACTCGCTGAAGGTGCCGTCGTCGGCAATGCGAAATTCTTCATCGATTTCAGGGCCGCGACCATTGTCCTTGAAAATGAAATGGACCTTCGTCAATCCATCATCGCCGGTCTCGACGACTTGTTCACCAGCCTGCTTTCCGCCATCAACCAGAATGACGTAACGGATTTTTTCAGCGGCTTGAAGCGATGGACTTGCCAAAAATGCTATCAGTAAAAAACTGCACCAGCTGGGTTTCATGGTCGGGCTCCATTTTGGGAGCCAACAGCTTAACAAGTTTGTCTTGTGTCGATATGTCCCATAAGTTTGTCTGCCCCGTCTAGCAATTCATGTATTTCCAGTTCCTGGGCTTGCCTTCGCTCAGCATTTCGATACTTGATTCAATCCGTTTTTTTGCGGTTTCTTCGCGCTTGGCTTCCAGTATCCACTCAATATACTCGCGCTGATGGCTTGGGCTGAAGCCCTCAAATGTCGCTTTTGCCTTCTTGTTTTTTGCCAGCGCTTTCACAAATGCATCCGGCGCGATTAACGGCGGCTTCGCGTTTCGTTTTGGCTTTGGTTCTGCGCTTGGCAACGGCGGATCGACATTGATTGCCATGGCCTGCTTGATCAAGCGCTTCAACACCGTTTTGCCGGGCAAATCTTTCATTTGGCTAATGCGGCCAAAATCGCCCATCGCCGTTTCGGGGCTTCCGCTTAATTCGGCTATTTGTTTGGCCTTCCAAAAACCGAAAGCACAATGCTGCTTGAAACTGGCCATGCTGCATAACATGCCGTGATACATGAAATGCGGAAAACTCCACTTCATAGTTTCCTCGACATCCGGACAGGCTTCATGAACGACCGCACGCAGGTGCTCGAGAATCGGGCGGGCGAAATCGGCAGATTTTTCAATATAAGCATCAATGCGTTTATCGCGACTACCCATACGTCGTCCTCACATGCTCAACGCGCCATCAGGAAATATAATAAATTATTCTGGAAATAAGGATTGTTGACCAAAAATTCATGCTGTTCGCAAAGGAAAAAACTTTGACGCAACGGCAAAAAGGAATATTGACTGGCATCTTGCGAATCGCGAGTCACGAGGCCGTCGCCAGGCGCAAGCATCAGATAGTCGTAATCAATGCCAGGCACTTTATTGACGACTTCTTTTGCCTTGAAAGCAAGAAACGGCTTGCCGTCAGCTTCATCCAGCACGGCATGACTGGCCGTCAGTTTGCAATCGCCGCCAAAGGCCGCCATCTGGATTCCTTCGCTATTGAATGGCGTCGTTAAAGCTGCCTGAAAACGCTCGGCACGTTGCAAGTGGCCGGCAAAAGTTTCCTGCAAAACAAGTTGTCGGGTCTTGGCTTCTCCGGGCATCTTGCTTTGCTTTTCCAGCATTTTCAGGAACTCGGGCGAATATACCGACCACTGGTTTGCCTGCCATAATTTTGGATCGTAGATGTTGATGTTTGTCGGGTTGCCGTGCGTATCAAGAACACTCTGGGTAATCGGACTTGGCAATGCCTGAAATGGCGTTTCAAAACTTGCCAACACTTCGACTGGAATCAGGCGAAAGCCAAGACGAAACCCGCGAAGCAAACGTTCGAGACTGGTAACGGATCCAAGATTCGGCGTTCCAAGCAGCACCACGCGCCTGACCCGCTTGGCACCTTCATGCCATTGGGTAAAGCTTTTCTGATCCAGAACATCGTTCGGTCCATAGCGCAAATAATAGTTGGTCAGCAGGCCGCCATTGCTGTGCGCAATGATATCCACGCGCAAATTTGGATCGTTGTAGTCCTTTCGTATCTGGTCGATGAATTCGTGCAGATGTTGGACGGCCATGACATTGTCGCGCCGCCAATCGTAGATAAAAGTGTAGTACCGTCGTTTTTGCGTACCAACGGGCTCTCCCGGAACTGTGCTGACAAATTCGCCATCGCGTTCGAGCG
>JBDTTC010000223.1:0-6560 GCA_039930825.1 Arenimonas sp. | reverse complement strand
ATTCGATATTCATTATAGCGATCCTTCGCGTCCTGACCTTAAATCTAGCCCTTCAGCGTGATTACCCTGCCAACTTAAGCACGAAACTGGTAAGCCTCGAGGAAATACAATGCTTTATCTAGAGTGGCAGTAATTTCGATCAACAGATCGGAACTTACCTTGTCGCCGGCATCTTCGGTGGCATCAATACGCTTGCGTGCCAACTTCGCCGCAAGTGCAACACGATCGGCAATATCACCCACTATATCTTCCTGCCTAAATTCTGCCGGCAACTCCGGGAGTGCGCTGGTAGCAGCGGCAAGACGAACAGTGCCTTTGGCAAAACCACCCAGCGACAGAATGCGCTCTGCAACCGTGTCAACGGGTTCAGTCAAGGTTCCGGCAATTTCGTCAAATAATTTATGCAGACCGAAAAAACTTTGCCCTTTGACATTCCAGTGCGCCTGCTTGACCTGGCTTTGCAAATCGAATATTTCAGCAAGTGTCTGGTTCAATGCCGCCACTACTTTTGTGCGTGTGGCATCGCTCAAATCATGCCGAGTTGTAAAGGGAAGCTTTTTTGCCATCGATTTCTTGTCGGCTTTTTTCTTGTCGGGTTTTGAAGTCGCCATAGGTGTCCTTTCGATTGGTTTCGCTATTACCGTGAATAAGCGTTGCAAGTCCCGTGCCGCTACCAGAGACCGCCATTACAGCGGCATTAATTTTCCGGCATTGCAAAATGCATGGCGCCCGTCTGGACTCATGCTTTTTGCATTGCAGCTACACCAAGATATAAAAAAGGCAGGACGGTGGGTTAACCATCGTCCTGCCTTGAGCCTGCCTAAAAGAATTTCAGCAAATCACATAGTCTTACAGTGACTTTTCAAACTCTTTAATTTGTTCTTCGGCGTCATCCTTGGCAATGCCATAACGTTCCTGGATCTTGCCCGACAGGTAATCACGGGTACCTTCGGCATAAGTCAAATCGTTGTCGGTGAGCTTGCCCCACTTTTGCTTGAGCTCGCCGTTGATTTGCTTCCATTTGCCTTTGATGATGTCGTTATTCATTTTGTATCTCCTTGAATTTGTTTCTGTGACGGTATTGCCGCAATGGAATACCATTCACTTTCGGAATAAATTTAGATAGCTACGCAATTATTTCGCGGGCTTTACTTTCAACGCCTGCATTTCGACGCTTTTCACGCCTTTAATTGCTTTAGCTATTGAGACTGCTTTGTCCACCTGTGTTTGGGAATCAAGCAAGCCGGCCAAGGTGACGACACCATTGGTGGTGCTGACATTGATATCCAAACCTTTCACTTCTTCGGTAACCAGCAAATCCGCTTTCACCTTGGTGGTGATCCAGCTATCGCTAACCGGAGTTTCGGATTCTTCATAGGCTGTCGTCTTGGTATCCTTCGCAACTTCCGCAGCCATTGCCATCGGCATGCCCGCAACACCCATCGCAAGCGACATGAGCAAAGCATTGGTGATGGTTAAACGCGAAATCGATTTGGTATTTAGCATAGTGTTGATCTCCTACTATTTGGGGGGAAAGCTTCAATGTATGAAGCCCACAGTACCTATTCCATGATCCATGCCAAACTCAAAAAAACCCAAAATCAATCACTTAGTTGTTCAAAATTTGTTTTTGCAAAGGCATTTCGCACGGCCAGCCATGCGGCCTGCACGAATACAGCATGACTAAATATCAAAGCAATGCCGACAACACGCGTATGCCACGCATGCCGAATACACTCGCGGCAATGGCAGACAAAAGACAGTTAGAAATATCTCAATAGGCGGCAAGTTCAACACCGTGAAACTTCGTGATGATCCGGTTAAAGCCGATATGAATTGGTACCGGCATACGAATGGGATTGTTGTGGCTGTGCCAGCAGCAATCCACATTTCACGAATCCCAAAACCCTGATGGAAAAACCTGATAATGCACAGGCCGGTGCATTCCCGGCCCATGCCTTGCTCACTTAGGCAGCGGCAAGCCTGCTGCTGTTTTTAAGCGTGAATCTTGATTGATAGTCGATACCCATCAAGTTAAATACCTTGGCATCATGATGCACGGCCGGTAGCAGACGGCCCGTTTCTTTGCGGACCAATGCGTAACACTCGCAACTTAATGATTCGAGTAGCGCGCGATCAAGCACTACAATTTTGCCGCGGCTGTATTCGATGGCACCAATGCTGTTCAACTTACACGCAGCTACGGTAACACCTTCGCGACGAACGCCGAGCGCATTGCCAAGCAGTTCTTGCGTCATCTTGATGGTCGATGTTGGCAGGCGATCAAGTGACTGCAACAACCAGCGGCAGACTTGCTGTTCGATGGAATGATGGCGATTACAAACCGCCGTCTGCGACATTTGTACGATGCGTGATTGCGTATATCGCAACATCAACTGCAACACTTCGCCGTGACGTGTGAACTCGTCATTCATTTTTTGTAGTGACAGACGATAGGCGAAACCAGCGGTTTGCACCACCGCACGCCAAGGGCTGCAATCGCCACCCATCAATGAAGTAATACCGACAATACCTTCATTACCGACCATCGAAATTTCCGCCGACGAACCACATTCGGTATCGTTCAACAAGGACACGATGCAATCAAGCGGAAAATAAACATGGCGACGATCATCGCCGGATTCGAACAGTACTTCACCTGCTTTCAATGCCGCTATTTCGAGATTCGGCCACAACCGATCCAAAGCTTCTGACGACAAGGCAGCTAAAAGATGATTACGCTGAAGTGCAAATGGAATGGCAGACATAGGGATCACCGCTTTTTTATCGAGTGGGATTCTCGAAATAGCTATTTCATATTGCATGCCATTCGTTTTTTTCTTTAACAATCAAATACTTAACGCTATTATGCGAAGCATGTACCGTGTATTTTGCACGATCCGCTATGTGCGCTGCACGACATACAGGCTGAAACACTGGAGTCGATACATGGCTATTTTTCACATTGATACGGCGCCCTGAACAACGGCAATTTAATCAAAAATAAATAGACTTCGATTATTTCTAGCTAACCAGGTGCGAACTACTCAAAGGCTGGGTCGGATTTGCCATCGGCAATAAACGATCCGTTTCTTTTTTGACGACCGCGTAGCACTCGCAACTCAGGCTCTCGAGTTTGGCGCGGTCGAGCACCGTAATTTCACCACGGGTGTATTCAATCACATGCAATTTTTGCAGTTTGCCTGCGGCATCGGTAACGCCTTCACGACGAACACCTAGCATATTGGAGATCAATTCCTGAGTCATCGTCAAGCGGTTACTCGGTAAACGGTCGAGAGATAATAATAGCCAACGGCAGAGTTGCTGATCGATTGTATGGTGGCGATTGCAAACAGCAGTCTGAGCCATCTGGGTAATCAGCGCCTGTGTATAACGCAGCATCAAGGTCAAGGTCTCGCCATGGCGATTAAACTCGTCCTTCATTATTTCCCCGGCGAGTCGATATGCATAGCCCGCGCTCTGCACAACTGCACGGCTGGGTGTGCTCTCGCCGCCCATAAACAATGAAATGCCTACCAGGCCTTCCTTGCCGACCACTGAAATTTCCGCAGAGGCACCGTTTTCCATGACGTAAAGCAGCGATACGATGCAGTCAGTCGGAAAATAGACGTGGCGCATGGTATCGCCCGATTCATATAACACCATGCCAAGCGCCATCGGGACTAATTCAAGATGCGGAAAAACGCGCTCCTGTACTTCTTTCGGCAAAGAAGTGAGCAGGTGGTTTTGTTCAGGGCTGTGTTTAGACTTTGTGGCGACGAGTTGCATGAAAATTACCGTTCTTGAACAATCTAAAGGGCAATCCCTTTTATCGGACAAGAATAACGCTAATTCATATTTTTATATGTACGACACCGTACGCTGCTATGTGCGGCATCGAACATATAGCTACGATCTTGTTCAGTTTATCCGGCTATTAAAGGAAACTGTTGCTGATAGTCGTTATTGACCGCTTCGTAGCATTCGCAGGCAGCCGCCTTCAAACCTGAACGGTTCAGAATGCTTATTTCGCCGCGCGTATAGCCAATCAGGTTTTTGCTTTGTAGTGCGCCGGCAGCCACCGTTATACCACTTCTGCGCACACCCAACATGTCTGCCAGAAATTCGTGCGTGAGATGAAAATGGTCTGAGTGTGTGCGGTCGTGTGTCATCAATAACCAGCGTGCCAACCTGGGTTCGATTTCATGAAAATGATTACAGGCTGCTGTCTGTGCCAACTGACGCATGGTGACGTACAAATAGCGGTTGATCGTACGTAACAACGCCGGGCATTCACCCAAAGCACGGCGAAACTCCAGGGTGCTGATTCGAAAGGTAGTTCCGGCGCCTTGAACTACGGCGCGCAATGGCGCGGTATTCACGCCTAAGATCAATGTTGCCCCAAGCATCCCTTCGTTGCCAATCAAACCCATTTCCAAAGGTGGGTGACCTTTGATAGTCGTGAGTTGCGAAATGAAGCCGGTAACCGGAAAGTAAACATGAGTCACAGGCTTGTCGCTATCGCACAGAACCTCGCCAAATGTGAGGTCCACTACTTCGCAATGGTCTTGAATTCGCTTGCGTTCTTTGCGCGGCAAACCCGCAATCAAAAGATTGGTGACTTCCACTGAAGTTTCGAGCAGCATTTAATTTTCCTGCAGCATAAGCATAGCCATACAACAATTCAGGAATGACGCTATCCCGATGTTGTCATCGTGCGCGTTGGAGCGCTGCTTGTATGTTCGCTATAACACAAATGGCGTTACCGGCTGACAATGCATCCACGGGATACTTTTGTTCTGCTTCAACGAAGGCTGCGATCCCGATCTTCTTCCACCCCAAACATAAAATTCTTGCTTGATGCCCGGTAATCAGTCGAGTAGTGAAACTCGTAAAATCATCAGCAAGCTAACACATAAACGTGCACAAACCGGTTTTATTCGTCGTTAAAAAATACTTTATTTTCATGCATCAAGTTATATGTACGATGACGTACATTCAAATAGCATTTTGTGCGACGTGAAATAGTAATCGTACATTTTTTAATTAAACGTCATCTTGGCTGAGGGTGTCGGACCGCACAGAACTTCTACAGACACTCATCCAAAGTTATACGATGGCAAATAACATTCTAGTAATCACCGACAACACCGAAGACGCACAGTCACTTCAGGATGCGCTCTGCAAGGCTAGCGATGGTCCGTTCAAACTCGAATGGAAAAGAACTCTTGCCGAAAGCATCGAGCGCATCGCGCAAAACGATGTGGCTGCCATTCTGGTCGATCTGACATTGCCGGACAGCGACGGTATTGAAACGTTTGACCGACTATTTGCCGCATCACCAGAAACTCCCATCATGACCCTCTGCGCCGATGACAACGAAGCGCTTGCGGTTGAAATGGTGGAATACGGTTCCCAAGGGTATCTGTTGCGCGGGCATTTCAAAAACCATCTGGTACCCCAGGGCTTGCGCAATATGATTCAGCGCAAGGCCGTTGAAGAAACTCTTTTGCAGGAAAAAGCCCGCGCTGAAATTGTGCTCAACTCGATCAGCGATGCCGTTATCTGCACGGATGTTTCGGGCATTGTCGATTATTTGAATATTGCTGCCGAAAACATCACAGGGTGGTCGGCGGCGCAGGCTATCGGCCAACCAATTGCCGGCATTTTCAAGGTTATCGATAGCAATACAAGACTGCCCATACACAATACCGTCAAGCTGGTAATGCAAAAAGACGAGCCTATGGGCCTGCCTAACAATACTTTGCTGATTCGACAGGATGGAAGCGAAGCGTCAATTGAAGACTCTGCTTCACCTATCCATGACTTGTCGGGAAATCTGGCGGGCGCCGTGATCGTTTTTCATGATGTCAGCGAGACCAAAGCGATGAGCATGAAAATGACCCATCTGGCGCATCACGATTTCCTGACCAACCTACCGAACAGAGTGTTACTGAATGACCGCATCGCACAGGCCATTGCAAACGCCAAAAGAAATGGCACGAAATTGGCATTACTGTTTCTTGATCTCGACAATTTCAAGAACATCAACGATTCGCTCGGCCATGCCACTGGAGATATGCTACTTAAATCCGTTGCGAACCGGCTCGTTGGTTGCGTTAGGGATTGCGATACGGTGAGCCGGCAAGGTGGCGACGAATTCGTTATTCTTTTAACGGAAAGCAAGGATGAAAACAATGCTTCACTGACGGCTGAAAAAATCATCACGGCAATGACACTGCCGCATCTTTTGTCACGCCGCGAATTTCATATTACGCCCAGTATCGGCATCAGTATTTATCCGTCCGATGGTCTGAACGCCGGCAACCTGATCAAGAATGCCGATACCGCGATGTACCACGCCAAAGACAAGGGCAGAAATAATTATCAGTTCTTTCGCCGCCAGATGAACACCCGGGCAGTCGAGCGGCAATTTATCGAATCCAGCCTGAGGCAAGCGCTCGAAAGAAACGAATTCGTCCTGTACTACCAGCCGAAACTCAGCTTGCGATCCGGAGTTATTACCGGTGCGGAAGCCTTGCTGCGGTGGAAGCATCCCA
>JBDTTC010000222.1:0-5421 GCA_039930825.1 Arenimonas sp. | reverse complement strand
GTAGGACTCGCTCAAGGTATGACCCTGCAACATGGCCTCACGCATGCGGGCGAAAATGTAGATGCCATAATCGACACCAATGCCTACGCCAAGCGCAACCACGGTCAGAGTATTCACCTTCATGCCGATGTCGAGGAAGGTCATTAAGGTATGGCCAAGCTCAGTCACGAGCACCAACGGCAGCATGACACACAGTGCCGCACGCGGTGATTTGAAGCTGATCCAACACATTAAGAATACAGCGGCATACAACAGGCCAAGAATCCAATGCTCCGATTCACGCACCGTGTCGTTGATCGCAGCAGCAACGCCCAGGCTTCCGGTGCCCAACCGGATATTGATGTCATCAGTACTGTAGGTTTCCCCTTTTTCTGTAGCAGTTGCTTCCGCCGCATCACGCTTCTTGGCGAAGCCTTCGACATACAATTTATTTTCCGTTCGGAAGTCTTTTACTTCCTTGACGATACGGTCAATCGTAGTCGCTTTATGATCCGCAGCAAAAACCATTACGGGCATCGTACGACAATCGGAGTCGAGCAAACCGCTATCGGTATCAAAGCTTTGTGTCGCCTGGCGTAGCGTATCGCTATCACGCGGTAAGGTACGCCATTTGATCGAGCCTTCATTCCAGCCTGCATTCGCGATTTTTGCGGCGATCGGCAGTGTCATCACTTGCTCGACACCTTCGACATTGTTCAAATGCCATGCAAGACGATCAATGGTTTCCATTGCCTTGTAGCTGCTGGTGCAGGCCGATGGACCAGCTTCGACAATAACATTCAGAATATCGACACCCAAGCCGAATTCCTTGCTGATTGCAACGGCATCTTGATTGTAACGCGATGCAGGAATGCCGAATGTTTTCATGAATTTGCTTTGCACCGGCGGACGCAATTCTGCAACGCCCTGCTCTGCATCACCGATCAATACCTTGTTGCCCTGCATCCATGCAAAGAACCAGATCACCGCACCAAGCACGATAATCATTGCGGCAGGCTTCGGCTTGCTGAACTTACTGAGGAACGCCCAGATTTTATCGAATTGCGTCAACTGGCGCAGGCGATAGGCGCGCTTATTGTCCATATTGCGAAGCTTGGTGTAGCTCAGCAGTACAGGTAGCAATACCAAGTCCGTAAGGATGGTAAACGCAACACCAATCGTTGCAGTTACCGCAAGCTCGCGAATCATCTGAATATCAATCACCATGATCGCTGCAAAACCGATGCAGCCTGCAACAAGAGCAACCGTTCCGGGAATCAACAAGGCACGAAATGAATTACGCGCTGCTACCAGTGGCGGATGTGCATTCTTTGCCCGTTCTCGTAACTCCGCCACCGTGCCCTCTTCAAGACCACCGAAGAAAATTTCACCACGGAAGCGATTGATCATTTGCTCGCCGTGACTCACGGCGATCGCGAAGATCAGGAATGGCGTGAGCATGTTCATCGGGTCAATGCCGTAGCCTAGCAAGCGCAAGGCACCCAACATCCAGATCACCGACACCATCGCCACAAATACGGTAAGCGATGCCAATTTTATCGAGCTGGAATAAATGAAGAGCAGCAACCAAGTAAATGCGATCGTAATGATAAAAAACCAGCCGACTGATTTCGCGCCGTCCGTAATATCGCCCACGACTTTGGCAAAACCAATAATGCGGATTTTAATGTTGCCCTTCTCGTATCTTTTGCGCAGATTTTCGAAATCGGCAGCTATTTTCGGATAGTCGGTTTTCTTGCCTTTGCTTTCCGGAATCAGATCGGCCCAGATCATGGTGCCCGAGTAATCTTTTGCTACAAGCCGACCTACGATATTCGCTTTGACAATATTGCTGCGAATAGTGCTGAACTGTTCCGGCGTGCCGGTATTCGAAGAAGGTGAGTAGGTATTCGGAATTACGTTGCCACCGGCAAAACCGTCCTCGACTACTTCTACGAAACGTACGTTCGGTGTAAATAGTGAACGCATACGCGCGTCGTCGGTGGAGTCTAGACTCATTACGTCATTACTGACTTTTTCCAGGGTCGACATGTACTCGTCGCTGAAAATGTTGCCATCTTCGGCAAATACCGCGACCAAAACGCGATTGGCACCACCAAAACCTTCTTCGTATTGCTCGAAGGTTTTCATGTATTCATGCTGACGCGGAATTTGTTTTTTGAAACCGGCATCAACGGTGAGTTGCGATGCAAAATAAAGCATCGCTACCGTAACGGCAGTGAATAAAATCAGCACAAATGGACGCGAACTGAAAACTATTTTTTCAGCAAAGCTACAGAATGCCGATGGCTGGTTATTGCTTGGAAGGCTCATGGTGTCTCCGTATTTGCTGTAATCAGTTCGGCACCTTTGTCACCGACCAAGACCAATTGACCATCGCTCGAACTCGCCGCTGCGGCAAACACCGGCTCCTCGCCGGATTTCGTCTGCACGATACTGACGGCAAATGCGGAAGCAGCATCATTTCTCCGCAATACAACACCATTCGCACCGACCAGTACTGCACCGCCGTTCAATAGGTCGATACCGCCCATCAAGCTTGCATTACTGCCTGATTGAAGTTTGTTCCAGCTATCGCCGCGATCAGTAGATTCGAAAATATTACCGCGTAGTCCGTAGGCGAGAATATTGTTATCGTTCCATGACATTACGCCGAACATTGAACCTTTGTAGGGAAATGCCAGCTTGCTCCAGGTGGCACCCTTATCGGAGGAACGATAAACCGTACCGCGCTCACCAACCAAAACCAGTGTGCCGTCGGTCAATTGCGTCATTGCATTGAAATGCGGATCCGCTTCATCACCAAGCGCCAGATCTGCTTCAGTAAAAGTACCGCTTTCGCTCGCAACCGGTGCCGCTTTTGGAGCAACAACGGTAGTATTAATTTTGCGGGGTGTCCATGTCGTACCGCCGTCAAGTGTTTCAAGCATCAGGCTATATGCACCGATGGCGAAGCCATGTTTGGCATCTATGAAAAGTAAGTCAAGGATAGGCGCGCCTTGCGCGGGATTATCCGAACCGGCAACATAGATATCAATCCGTTGTCGCATCCATGTTTTACCGCTATCGGTAGAAGCGAGAATGATGCCGTCATGGCCTGCAGCCCAGAGATTTTCATCAATCGCCGCAATGCTGGTTAGGGTTGAGCGTGTAGGGACATTGGCAACTTGCGTCCAGGATTTGCCATCTGTCGATGCAAGCACATGGCCACGTTCACCGACAGCAAAATACCCTGAGTTGGTGCGTGCAATGTCCAGTAATAGTGCATCGGCTGCCAGTGCTTTCATTTCAGCGGGCAGCTCGGCTGAGTCAGTGGATGTCTGGCCTGCCGTTTGTGCAAACAGCGGCAAAGTCATCGCGAGCAGAAAAGTAAGGAGGTAACGCTTACTCGAAGAATGCGAATTCGACATGATGGTCCCTTGGCGATTTTTTTGAAGCCCCCAAAACAGCCGCGCCCTTACGGGCGCGGCTTTCAGAACTTTTGCTTAGCGTACGCCGCTACTGCGAAGTTCCTGCGGCGAGAAGTTCGCCGGTGAGGTTTGATAACTGAAGTCGAATGGTTTTTCTTGATTATCGAGCAAGCCGGCAATGTAACGACCCGATTTCAAATCGTGATGGGTTTCCAGTGTCGACCAGAAGGTAGGTACTTCGTAATAGTTAACCGACGGTGCTTCGGAATAGCGCCACAAATTGCCCTGTCCGTCGTAATGGTCGATAACCAGGATTTGATAACTGTCTTCGTCAAGATAGAAAGTACGGCGACTGTTGATATGACGCTTGCCGGCTTTCAGTTTTGCTTCGACGACCCAAACGCGATGCAACTCGTAACGCAAGTAATCTGGATTCAGATGGTTGGGACGAATCAGATCCTTGACCTTGGTGTTTCCACTATGTGCTTTATAGGAGTTGTAAGGCACCAACATTTCTTTTTTGCCTTCCAAAGTCCAAGTAAAACGATCCATCGCACCGTTGAACATGTCGGTCATGTCGTTGGTACGCAGACCATCGGTTGCTGTGCCTGGGTTATCATAAGCAACATTAGGCGCCAAACGAACGCGGCGCTGACCAGGATTATAAATCCAGGCTTTACGTGGCTGTGCAGCAGCATTCAGCGATTCATGCACCAACAATACCTGACCTGCCAATCGCGGCGGACTTAAAACTTCCTGTTTGAAGTAAATAAGAATGTTGTTGATGTTTTCGGAAGTATTGCCTGGCTTGTAGTACAGACCCAGCAATTCTTCTTTCAGACGAACCATCTGGTAGGCACCGGATGCGGAAGGTGCAGCCTGATTGGCATAACGCACACCGGAGATACCTTTGTATTTCAGCTTATGGTTCCAGATAACTTCATAGGCATTGTTGGGAATTGGGAACGGAAAGCCTTCCGCGCAATTTTGAATGCCTTCACCGTTTGCGATCAACTTACAGGCAGTCGCGTTTTTCTTGGTGAAGTCATAGATGCGTTGCGGGAACGAAGCACTGCGACGGGTCGGATACACGATCATTTTAAAGGTCGGGTATTTCTTGAACATCGCCTGTTGACCAACGGTCAACTGAGCAGCGTACTGCGTGTAGTTGGCCGGGGTGATGGTGAAACGTGGTTTGTCTGCTGCATAAGGGTCGGGATGAAACATACCGGCCTTGTAACTTGCCAACGGACGTGTAATGCCACCTTCCCATGCCGGAATGGTACCTTCCGCGTTGCCGGCTTTTTCAGAACCCATGGGCGTCAAACTACCGCCCAGTTGCGCTGCTTTATCTGCACTGACATTCGCCTGTGCAGTACCAATTGAAAATACTGCTGCACTGGCAATTACGACAAGTGCGGTTTTATTGAATAATTTCATTCGATGCCCTCCCTATATGGCTTAGAACGAATACTTGACGCTGAATGATGCGAAATCGCGATCATGGATTTGGTTAAGCACGCCACCTTGGTTTACGGTCGGATCTGTACCGTCGCAAACGTTTACATTGCCTGAAAATTCAACGGCACAACGCGTAATCGGCTTGTCTGCACCATAGAATCTGGTCCAGCTTAGATCAAATACGAGCTTGTTGAGGTAGTTCGCTTCAACTCCGATGGTATAGGACTTGCGGCCTTCCAAGAAGTTTCCGCCCGGACCGGGACTAATACCATTTACGTCATGGCTAAATGCAATACGCGGCGACACGGTGAGCGGGGTACCCATAAAGCTGTTGTAATCCGCACGAGCCGCCAAACGATAGCCCCACGAGAATGGAGTCGGGAAACCTTTGGTTGTTGTGTACGGGTTACGTAAGGCGCTGATGTTGTTTGGATCATTCAGAGCAGCGAGTAGTGCAAAGAATTGCGGACTACCGGCAACGGGTGCCGCATTCCAAGCGCTGATGGCTGCAAGCAAATCTGCACCCAATGAAACACCGCCGCCGGTGTCA
>JBDTTC010000221.1:0-2733 GCA_039930825.1 Arenimonas sp. | reverse complement strand
GGCGGTATCTTTGTAGGGGTCGCCGACGGTGTCACCGGTCACGGCTGCCTTGTGGGCTTCCGAACCTTTGCCGCCGTGATGGCCTTCTTCGATGTATTTCTTTGCATTGTCCCAGGCACCACCACCGGTACACATCGAGATCGCGACAAACAGGCCGGTCACGATCGTACCCATCAGCAAGCCGCCGAGTGCATCCGCACCGAGTGTCATGCCGACGATGACGGGAATGAACAATGGCAGCATGGATGGAATGATCATTTCACGGATGGCCGCTTTGGTCAGCAAGTCCACGGCTTTGTCGTATTCCGGTTTGCCGGTGCCTTCCATGATGCCCTTGATTTCGCGGAATTGGCGACGAACTTCTTCCACCACCGCACCTGCTGCACGACCCACGGCTTGCATGGCAAAGGCGCCAAACAAATACGGAATCATGCCGCCGATCATCAAGCCGATAATCACATCGGTATTGTTAAGCGAAAAATCGACAGTCTGGCCGGGAAATTTCTCGACAAGTTTGTGCGAGTAATCGGCAAACAAAACCAATGCAGCCAAACCGGCCGAGCCGATGGCATAACCTTTGGTGACAGCTTTAGTGGTATTGCCCACGGCATCGAGCGCATCGGTGATTTTGCGAATATCAGGACCCAGCTCGCTCATTTCAGCAATACCACCCGCGTTATCCGTGATCGGACCGTAGGCATCGAGCGCAACAATCACACCTGCCATCGAAAGCATGGCGGTAGCAGCAATCGCCACGCCGTATAAGCCGGCCTGGTCATAGCTGCCCCAAATGGCGAGCGCTACTGCCAATACGGGTGCTGCGGTGGATTTCATCGACACGGCCAAACCTGCAATCACATTGGTGCCGTGACCGGTTTCCGACGCTTTTGCGACATCTTGCACCGGGGCATATTCCGTTGCGGTGTAATACTCTGTAATCACGACCATCGCAGCCGTCAAACCCAAGCCAATCAGGGTGCACCAGAACAGTGGCATGCCTAAATCTTTGCCGAACAATTCGTCGGTGACGAAATAGAACGCAATCGCAGCCAATATGCCGGCGACGGCCAGACCACGATAAAGCGCATTCATGATTTTGCCGCCATCACGGACTTTCACGAAGAAAGTGCCGACGATCGAAGCAATGATCGAGACCGAGCCAAGCATGAGCGGGTACATAACGCCGTTGGCACCATAGGTATTGAACGCGATACCGGCGACCAACATTGCGGCAATTATCGTTACTGCGTAGGTTTCAAACAAATCGGCGGCCATACCGGCGCAATCGCCCACATTGTCACCCACGTTATCGGCAATCACGGCTGGGTTGCGGGGATCATCTTCCGGAATCCCGGCTTCGACTTTACCGACCAAGTCGGCACCAACGTCAGCACCCTTAGTGAAAATGCCGCCACCTAGTCTGGCAAAAATGGAAATCAGCGAGCTACCGAAAGCCAGGCCAATCATAGGCTCAAGTGCAACTTTCAAGGATTCGGCAGTAATGCTGCCTTGTAGTACATACATGAAGAAACCAACCACGCCGAGCAGGCCCAGGCCCACGACCAACATGCCGGTAATCGCGCCGCCTTTGAAACTGACATTCAGTGCGGCATTCAGGTTTTGCGTGGCAGCTTGTGCAGTACGTACATTGGCACGCACAGAGACAAACATGCCGATAAAACCGGCGGCGCCCGACAAAACGGCACCGATCGCGAAGCCAACGGCCGTTAGCCAATTGCCCAACGCAAAGCCAATCACGAAGAACAGGATCACGCCTACTATTGCGATGGTCATGTACTGACGACGCAAGTAAGCGCCCGCACCTTCCTGGATGGCCATGGCAATTTTCTGCATACGCTCATTACCGGCCGGTTGTGCCAGCACCCAGCGGGTGGTGAAAATGCCATAAAGAATGGCGATAGCCGCACAGGCTAGCGCCAGCTCAAAACCGTATTGCTCAAACATGCCTCTTACTCCCCATAAGTTAAACACTAAGCAGTCAACAAAAAACGGCTGAACGCCGCTAACCCCGAGTATCGCAGAGGAAACGGGGTTAGCGCCAGTTTGGGGTGTGGTATCAGGGCAGAGCAGGGTTTTGCGAGGCTCATGCTTATGCGGGTTTATTCAGTCGATGTTAGCCAGGGCTTGCTGGTATGACTGTGCGTTTGTTATCTGTAGTGTCGGTTGGCCATCGAAAAAATCGTCATTACGGCCAGCTTTTACATAAACGGTTTGCCCGGCTGAAACTTCAAGCTTGAAAACCTGTTTCGTTGACGGGTCGGCCATGTAGTAATAGGTTCCAGGCGTCAAAGTCTGTTCGAATTTTTCGCCCTTCTTCAGTTTGGCCAATGTCTGGTTCTGACTGGTCAATGCGTAGGCCTTGCCGCCGTCATCACCCGAGCGGTAAAAAATAACCTTGGCGGCCCCCGAAGCCGGTATTGACGTGTCGGTTGTTTGTGCAAAAGCGACAGCGCAAAAGAGCGGCAAGAAGGCAGCCAGGGAAAAAGTCGATAAATAACGAAACATGGAAAACCCCGGTGAAAATACATTGCACCAACTGATAGTGGCACTTAATTTAAGAGCTTAAGCTCCATCTGAGCGGCTTCAAGAATACACCTGAAATTACCGGATTGCAGCATTGCGGTATGGTGTTGATTACCGAGGTTCATCAACAAAAAAAGCCCGGCTAAGCGGGCTTTTTTTGTGCAGGCAACAGGGGCTTATTTTTTCTTG
>JBDTTC010000220.1:0-10958 GCA_039930825.1 Arenimonas sp. | reverse complement strand
TTCAATTCCTGGGTTACGCGATCCAAGTTAACCGGATTGTAGGTTTCACCTTCGGCGATACCGACATTCTTGAGGCCTTTTTCAAGTTCTTCGGTCTTGATGTCTTTATTGCCGACCAGTTTGACTGCATTGATCGCCGGACGTTCCTTGACCGTGATTACCAGAATGTCGCCCTGTCTTTCGAGCTTTACATCAGTAAAGAAACCGGTCTTATAAAGCGCACGGATTGCAGCCGCCGATTGGCTCGGGCTCATGACTTCGCCTTTTTCTACCGGCAAGTAGCTGTAAACCGTACCGGCGGATATGCGTTGCAAGCCTTCAACCCGAATATCGCTGACCGTAAAAGCTTCTATCGTTTGTGCGCTTACGGGGCCAGCAAGGGCGGCAGCGAGAGCGAGGCTGAGAATGTGACGGCGGGCGATGGGTCGCTTCATTGATTAATCCAAAATGGAGGCGAGGTTATCGCCAAAGTTAACGGGTAAATACTAATTAATTCAAAAATCGGGTCAAACGCGTCAATTCGAGAACAGACGGGCAAAATCATTGTAATGCGCAAGCAACATCAATCCAGCCAAAAGAGTAAGGCCAACAAACTGCCCAGCCATTTGGATACGCTCTGCAACAGGGTGGCCGGTGACGAGCTCAATCAGGTAATACAGTAGATGCCCACCATCCAATACCGGGATAGGCAACAGATTCATGATGCAAAGGCTCAGCGAAAAAAACGCCAGAAACCCCAAAAATGAACCGATACTGGTATTGGCTTCCTGATTGGCCACTTGTGCGACGGTTATTGTACCAGAGACGTTTTTAACTGAGGCTTCCCCACTGACAAGCCGTTTTAGCATGGCAAATGTCGTTCGGGTGGTTTCCCAGGTCTGTTGGAAGGCTTTTCCGATAGATTCGACCGGGTCGTAACGAAGAATCGTTTGTTTCGGAGTGACCGATTTGGATTTAACGCCAAATTGCCATACAGCCTGTGTTTTGGCGGCCTCAAAACCAAATAGTTTCTTGCTTTGGTCCCATATGCCAGGTTCCGGGCTGACAAGCTTTGGCTGGATCATGACTTGCTGTGATTGGCCCTCGCGTTCAAACATAACGCTTAGAGCGTGGTCAGGCTTGGCCTGTTTAGTGATCGCCGGAGATAACTGGTCTGCATTGGTAATCTCGATCGCTCCGACTTTGGTAATCCGGTCGCCAACTTCCAGGCGTCCAAAGGCTGCACCATCGGGAACCAATTCTCCAACAATCGCAGGTCTCGTGACGGCTGCCGCTTTCATGCCTAGAGCCAGAAATATCTTTGTCTGATCGAAGTCAGCGGGCAATTGACTTAATTTCAATGTGCTATGGCGTTTTTGGCCGCTTGAATCCTGTAGCACGATTTCGATGTCACGGCGGTCTATCGCTGCCAGCATTAGTGGCGGTACTGTTTGGGTGAGCGTCGGTGTTTCGTTGCCATCGACTGAAATCAGCACGTCGCCCTCGTGAATGCCTGCCTGTGCAGCAATGCCGGTCGCTTCGCCCATTACTGGAATGTAATCAGGCTTTCCGAATACGAACATGCCCCAGTAAAACACCAGGCACAGCAATAAGTTGGCCATTGGGCCAGCGGCAATAATGGCAATGCGCTTGCCGACCGGTTGCTGGTTGAATGCAAGATTGCGTTCGGCAGGAGTGACATTGTCATCCCGTTCGTCCAGCATTTTGACGTAGCCGCCGAGCGGGATCATGGCAAGACGAAATTCGGTGCCATGTTTATCGGTGCGTGACCATAGACTGCTGCCAAAACCGACCGAGAATCTCAGAACTTTTACGCCGCACCAGCGTGCAACGATGTAATGCCCGAATTCGTGAAAGGTGACCAATACACCGATCGTGACAATGAGCCACCAAAACGATCCGATGAATTCGTTCATAGCATCACCATCTTGTTCACGAACTCCTGGGCCTTGATACGGGCTTGATTATCAACGGCCATTAGGACATCGAGATCGCCAACAGGTTCCGCAGAAAAGGAAGAAAGTGTGGCTTCGATGACATTGGCGATATCAAGAAAGCTTAATTTTTCGTTGAGAAACGCCTCTACGGCAATTTCATTTGCCGCGTTCAACACCGTAGGCGTTGTACCACCAAGCTTGAGCGCATGAAAGGCCAATGCGAGGCAGGGGAATACATCGGTGTCGGCTTTTTCAAAATCGAATCGAGATAAGGCAATCAAATCGAGTGGCGCTACACCGGAATCCACGCGCTCAGGCCATGCAAGGCCATAGGCAATTGCGGTGCGCATATCGGGATTGCCCAGTTGCGCCAATACCGATCCGTCGACGTAATCGACCAGCGAATGGATAATGCTTTGTGGATGTACAACGACTTCGATTTTTTCGGCGCTTATATTGAACAGATGATGCGCTTCGATAACTTCGAGCCCTTTGTTCATTAACGTGGCCGAGTCGACCGAAATTTTCCTGCCCATCACCCAGTTGGGATGCGCGCAAGCCTGATGCGGTGTAATCGAAGCGAGTGATTCGCGACTGCGTCCGCGAAAGGGTCCGCCGGACGCTGTTAGCAATAGTCGGCGGACTGTCTTGTGATTCCCATCCAATGGCAGACATTGGAAAAGCGCATTGTGTTCGCTATCAATCGGCAGTATTTTTGCGCCATTTTTCCGCGCGGTACGCATCAGGATTTCACCGGCGACTACGACTGCCTCCTTGTTTGCCAACAATAAACGTTTGCCTGTCGCAGCAGCTGCCAAGGTCGAGCGCATTCCAGCAGCGCCGACAATCGCGGCGAGCACCGTATCAAATTGCGGAGCTGAGGCAATTTCACTCAAGGCTTCGGAACCTGACATTGCTTGTGTCGCAATACCAAGTGCTTTCAGTCCATCGCGCAGGGCGGAGTAGCCGCCGGGTTCGGCGATCACGGCAATATCGGGTTTGAATTTTGCGCAGAGTTTTAATAAATCATCGACTTTCGAATTCGCGCTCAATGCGGCAGCGCGATATTTATCGGGATGACGTGCAATCACATCCAGAGTCGATAAACCAATCGAACCGGTCGCGCCCAGTAAGGCAATATTTTTTATAGGTCCAGCCATGATTTGCCAATAACGAAAATCGGCAATACCGCCAACAAGCTATCCAGACGATCCATCAAGCCACCGTGGCCAGGGATCAGGTCACTGGAATCCTTGTAGCCAGAGTGCCGCTTCATCAAGCTTTCGAATAGATCGCCGATCACAGAAAAAATCATCGTGACGAGGGTCAGTAACAGTAGCCAACCCAGCTCGGACCAGAATAATCCGAGTAATGGAGTAGCGGCTATGGCCAAAAAAAGAATGGCAACAACGCCGCCGATTACGCCTTCCCAGCTCTTGCCCGGGCTAATACGCGGCGCCAATTTGGTTTTTCCGTAGCGAACGCCGGCGAAATAGGCGCCTGAGTCTGCCGCCCAGGCAATTGCAAGTGCAAACAAGGCCCAACGTGGTCCGACACTGCTGCTGCCGTGAAGCCATGACAATGCACACCAGGCAGGTATTACGCACAGACTGCCTGATAACAATTTGATGCTGCGGTTGAGAGATGTATCTGCTTTTGCAAATTCAAATCGCCATAACCACACGCAAACAAATAACCACCAGATTGCACCGATCAGGCTGATTAATTTCAAGCCGAATAAACCGCCGCCACTGCCCCAGGCAAGGGCAAGCATCATCAAGGCATTGCCGGCAACGTAAAGCGAGCGGGGTATTTTTTCAGTTAGACCAGACAATGCTGACCATTCCCACAGGCCGACCAGTAATACGGCGGCTACGGCGGCAGCCAGATAGGGGGTAGGCAGGAAATAAACGCCGCCAATCGCGACCGGTGCCATCAACAACGCGGCAATGATGCGTGTTTTTCTCGGGCTCATGCTGCTGCATCCCCGGGGTTGACTTGGGCGCTGGTCAAACCAAAGCGGCGCTCTCTGCTTACAAAATCATCCATGGCTTGTTGCAAAGTAATTTCATCCAGATCTGGCCAAAGGGTCTCAGTAAACCACATTTCTGTATATGCCAATTGCCAAAGCAAAAAGTTACTGATGCGCAAATCGCCACCGGTCCGAATAAAAAAATCCGGTGCTGGCTGGCCTGCCAGCGACATTCTCGAACCTAGCAATGCTTCGTCAATATGGTCGGGACTGATTTTGCCGTTGGCAACATCCAGCGCCAGTGATCTAGCGGCTTGCGTAATATCTGCTCGGCCGCCGTAACCTGCGGCAATATTCATGTTTAACTGCTTATTGTTTCTAGTTATATCTTCGGCGCGCTGCATTTTATTGCGGATCAGCTCGGAAAAATCCTTGCGTTCGCCAATAAAACTAATGCGAACGCCGCGGCGATGCAGTTCGTCAACTTCACTGTCGAGCATGTGTAAAAACAGTTTCATCAATGCCCCGACTTCTTCAGCGGGCCGATTCCAATTCTCGCTGGAAAAGGCAAACAAAGTCAGGCAGTCAATGCCGTTTCTGATGCAAAACTCCATGCAAACACGTACCGCTTTTGCACCTGCCCGGTGACCAAGACTGCGCGGGCGATGGCGGCGTTCGGCCCAACGGCCGTTGCCGTCCATGATGACGGCAAGATGTTTGGGCAATTTAGGTGAAGAATCATTCATGCGGGGGACAAGTCCTCAAACCGCCATCAATTCTTGCTCTTTTGCTTTCACTACACCGTCGATGTCTTTGACGGCTTTGTCAGTGATCTTCTGGATTTCATCTTCTGCTGCACGAGCTTCATCTTCGGTGGCAGTTTTTTCTTTCAGCATTTCCTTCACGTGCTGAATGGCATCGCGACGCACGTTGCGGATAGCTACTTTTGAATCTTCGCCGTCACCATGAACTTGCTTGGACAGGGCCTTGCGACGTTCCTCGGTCAGCGGTGGCAAATTAATGCGGATAATTTGTCCGGCAGTATTTGGAGTCAAGCCCAAATCCGATGCCAGAATGGCCTTTTCGACGGCAGCGACCATCGGTTTTTCCCAGGGTGTGATCACCAGTGAGCGCGCATCGGCAACGGCAATCGTGGCTACTTGGGAAAGGGGCATGTCGGTACCGTAATAATTGACCTTCAAATGGTCAACGATGGCAGTGGTGGCACGGCCGGTACGTAATTTGGTGAGATCCTGACGCAGCGCTTCAACGCTTTTGGTCATGCGGGTCTGTGCGTCTTTCTTGATGTCGATCAGGGACATGGGCTTACCTAAAACGTGAAATATGCCCGATTATAGCCGCTGCAGAGCGGCTTGGGGCGCTACAAAGCTTTCAGCGAGCACTCAGGCGTGAACCAGGGTGCCGATTTCTTCACCGCGCAAAATGCGCATCAAGGCACCGGGTTGCATCATGTCGTAGATACGCAAAGGCACCCGATTATCACGACAAAGCGCGAACGCGGCGGTATCCATCACCTGCAAATTGCGGACAATCACTTCGTCGTAGGTCAAGTTGTCAAAACGCTTCGCATTGGGATTCTTTTTGGGATCTGCATCGTAAATGCCATCGACTTTGGTGGCCTTTAGCAATAAATCGGCGCCGATTTCAGTGGCACGCAGGGCGGCGGCAGAGTCGGTGGTGAAGAACGGATTGCCAGTACCGGCGGCGAAAATAGCGATACGGCCTTTTTCAAGATGGCGAATGGCACGACGGCGAATATAGTCTTCACAGACTTCATTGATTTTGATGGCGCTCATTACACGGGAGTAGGCGCCTTGTTTTTCAAGGGCGTCTGCCATGGCAAGAGCGTTGATCACGGTGGCCAGCATGCCCATATGGTCGCCGGTTACACGGTCCATGCCGTTCTCGGCGAGTCCCGCGCCGCGGAAAATATTGCCGCCGCCAATTACCAGGCCGATTTGTGCCCCGGCTTTTTGCGCTTCAATAATGTCCTTGGCCATTGCATTAATCACTACCGGGTCAATACCGTAGTTTTCATTGCCCATTAGCGCTTCGCCGGAGAGTTTTAGCACTACGCGACGGTATTTCAGGGGCGTGGGGCTCATTTCTCATACTCCGGTATAGGTAAACAGCGGAAGTTTAGCGGATTTGCCCCTTCGCTGTCGCGGTCAAGCTCCCGTTTCAGGCATGCGTTCAAAAATAACGTAAATCTTTTTGGCATGTTCCAGTGTTTCCCAAGTGCCTTTGAAACCGGCGGAAATCACGAAGTTATCGCCCGGCCCCACGGTAATGCTGTTGTCGGCATCGTCGGTAATTCGAATATGACCCTGCAAGATATGGCAGAACTCGTGTTCGCTGTAGCTCACACGCCACAAGGCAGGTGCACTTTCCCATATGCCGCAATGGAATTCATTGCCTGGATCGGAAAACATGTTCAAGGTGCTTTGCCGGGTTTCGCCACGAATCAGCTTTTCAGGAGCGATGTCGTAATCGGTACGCTCGGCATTTTCATTAGAAAAGGCAAGGAAGTGTTTTGGTGTCATCGGGAATCCTTTCTGCTAGCTGGAAACGTGTGCGAAACTTATTTTCCGGAGATCTCGACGCGGTTTTTACCGTTCTGTTTCGCAACATAAAGAGCATCGTCTGCGGCGGCGATAACTAATTCGGCATTAGCACCGGCATGCGGTCGAATCGCCGCAACACCCAAACTCACAGTGACTATGCCGCGCGAACTACCAACGTGCGGAATTTTCTCCGATGCGACCAATCTGCATATTTGTTCGGCGATGACAGCGGCTTTTCCTGAATCACTATTCGTTACGACAATTCCGAATTCTTCGCCGCCATAACGACCAGCAGTGTAGTCACTATTGGAGAGGGCAGCTTCGATGATTCTAGCAATGCGTCGCAGGTAGTCATCGCCTATTAGATGTCCGTAGTGATCGTTGATGGCCTTGAAGTCATCAACGTCTAATAAAATAAAAGCCAGGCTTTCGCCTTTCCGGTGAGCATCGCCCCAGGCAGTGTGCAGGCGTTCCAGCAAGCGGCGGCGGTTGGCGAGGTCGGTTAATGGATCGAAATACGAAAGTCGCGTCAATTCATCATTCATATCGCGCAACTCAACGCCACGCAGCTCCAGTTCGCTGGTGCGTTCGCTGACGAGACGTAACAGTTTTTTGGCGCGCAGTCTCAGCGAGCGTTCACGCCAGCGAATGAACAAAAGAAGTAGCGTGGCACCTAAACCGACGATGATAAACAGCCCCAGCACCGAGCGCCACCAAGGCTGCGGAACGCTGATCGCGATTTCGATCGGGCTTGCCTCGATGCCGGCAAAGTTCTTCGCTTCTACTTTGAATCGGTAATTGCCCGGCGGCAAGTTGCCAAGACTGCGTTGGTTGCTTTGCTGCCATTCGCCTGGCTTTTCTTCCAAGCCGATTAACTGCATGCGATAAAGGGATTCCGACTCTCGCTGACCAGTAAGCAAGGCGAATTCAAGATCAATTTTTGAATCGGCATTTTCGAGCGCAATCGATTTTGCAGCAGACGCACTCATTTCAATCGAATTCACGCGTACGCGCTCGACATAAAGTTGTGCCGGCTTCATTTCGTCTGTGTTGATATTTGCATGGACGGCAGCACCGCCGATGGTGCCTAACCAAGCACGGCCATGCGAGTCGAAGCTCAACGCGCCGCTGTTGCATTCATCATGCGGCATGCCATTGGCGCGGTGATAATCTATTGCACGATACTTGCCGTTTTTTTCAAGCCGCCAGTAAGCGGCGCCATAATCGCTACAAAGCACAAGATCGCCGCGATCATTTTGAATTGCACCATAAACAAAAAGATGCGGAGGCTCCGGCAATTGTGGTTCGGTTACCCATCGGGGTTTGTCTGCATCGCTAATATCAATCCGGATCAGGCCGTGATAACGAGTGCCAATCCACAATACAGACTTGCCTTGCTTGTTGGGATATAAATTCGCAATCGCCAATTCGTTATCGGGGATTTCACTATTAGCTGTAGTAAATGTTTTCCATTGGCCTGCACTGAAACGGGTTAAACCGCCGGTGAAACTCGTTATCCAAAGCACCGGATTTTCTTCGGTGCCGGTATTAATGATACTCATGATGCGTTCGGGTGCCTTGCCTTTGCCTGACTCGAACCACCGCCACTGTTTGCCGTCATAAAAAGCAAGCCCGTTCTTGCGCAACCCCACCCATACATTGCCGTTTTTCATGGCGTACATTGTGGAAATCGCTTCGCGCTCTTCCTTCGGCCAGGGCGTCGTCAATTCGTGGAATTTATTGCCTTCCTGCAATGCAATTTGTCCGTTCCACAGACCCACCCACAATGGCCCGCCGGGTGAACGAGCAAGGCTGCGAACAATTAATGCCGGTAATCCGGACTCGAGGCCGTATTTTTTCCAGCTGCCGTTTTCAAACAATTGCAAGCCATCGCCGTCACTGCCCAGCCATAATCTTTCCTGTCCATTGGGGTCGTGCTCAAACTTGACTGCCCAGACACCATTGGCATTGTTGCTAATACGGCTAACGGTTCTTAAATCGCCGCGTAAATGCAGGCGCGCAACGCCATCATCAGTACCGGCCCATAGCTGTGGCTGACCCTGGGCATTATGGGCAATGGCAAGCGAACGAACGCGACGATTATTCAATGGATCTTTGTTGTCGTACCTCGACCATTGTCCGTTCCGGAAGCGCGATACGCCATTGCGCGTCCCCACCCAAACTTCATTATTACCGTCGGCAAAAGGAATCACTTCAAGGTCGTGCACATAGTTGCCGGTCAATGCGCCGGATTCTTGTGTATATCGAGTCCAGACACCTTTCTGCAATCGTGCAACGCCGCCGGCATAACTACCCGCCCAAAGAGTACTCGTGCCATCGGCTTCAACGACGCTACGCAAGCTGCTGATTTCAAAAAAGCGCGGTTCGCCCAGAATTGGCACAGCGGTACAGGCTAATTTTCCAAGGCATTGATATAAGCCTGCACCGTAAGTGGCCAGATAAAGTATTTCTTCATCGGTATTCTTTGCCGGCAAAAGCAATATGTCGAAAATTTGTTGATTGATTAATTCGGCCGGCAGTTTTCTTGCAAGCCATTTATTGCCGTCGAATTCGGCGACAACACCCGAGTCGGTCGATGCAAATAATCGGCGTCCCTGGGGTGAGTTGAAAACACGGAAACGTCTAACATTCGTGCCGGGAAAATCTTTCCCGGAATCATAGTGTCGCCATTGCTGGCCATTCCAGCTAAACACGCCATCATTGGCGCGCGCCGCCCAGACTTCATTTTTTCCGAGTGCTAATACAGCAGTGATCATTTTTGAACTGCCGGGCGCCGGTAGTTCACTGGTGACAAATCGCAATCCATTGAAACGGGTTAGGCCACGCATGGTGCCCACCCAGACATGACCATCGGGTGATGCAGAAACCGAAACCGCCGTTAGATCGGGAAGGCCATCACCCACGCTGAATAAATCAATCGGTGGCCTGCCGATACTTTCGATATCAATGGCAACGCCATGATTGGCAGTCTCTGCAGAAAATGTAATAGGCGATGTGAATAAAACCAGGACGCAAAAAAAACGGACTAGCATGCACGTTCCCAAAGAGCATTAGGGTGCAGCGAACATAGCGCTGATTACCCAGACTAACGCATGGGATACTCGGGGCCAATGCTTTAATTGGCCCTCGATGTAAAATCTTGCTACAGGGAAAATCAGATATGGCGTCGAGTGGATTCGCTGTCCGGCAATTCCGGCAGGCTGTCGTCGCAGACTATGACCCGATTGCGTCCTCTGTGCTTGGCGGCATAAAGCGCTTTGTCGGCGCGCTCGAACAGGCTGTCGGCGTCGTAGCCCAATTCCGGATTCGATTGCGAGATTCCCATACTCAGGCTCAAGCCGGTCAATGCGGGCTGGGCATGATTGGCTTCGTGTTCGACACTGGTACGGATTTTTTCGGCCAGTGCATAAGTCGCTTGTATAGGCTGGTCGGCGCAGGCGATAACAAACTCGTCACCGCCAAAGCGCGAGAATAAATCTTCACTTACCAGATGTTGACGCACGATTCCGACCACGAGTTTCAGCGCATTATCGCCAGCCAGATGTCCTTGCTTGTCGTTGATTGACTTGAAATGATCGAGATCGAACACGATCAGATTCATGGTGCGGCTGAACTTGGCCAGATGATCCAGCGACTTCCTGAAATCCTGTGCGAATGCCTGTCGATTCAGTGTGCCAGTCAGTGGGTCGTGTATCGATAATTCGCGTAATTGTTCCGAGTGCTGTTTCAAGTGCTCATGGGCCGATTTCAATTGACGCTGATTACGGGAAAGGCGTTCTGTTTCGTTTACTAGCTGTGCAGTACGTTTGTTGCTGTACCACCAACCCAGAAACAAAATGATACTTGCGGCCAGCACCAGCCATGGCCAGCGTGCGGCGGGTTCTTTCACTAAAACGAATTTGGTTTCGGTAATTGTCTCGGGGGCGATCTGCGTATCAGGAACGGCAGCAATTGCTTGCGTCGGCACTTCGGCAATTTCGCTTGATGGCTCTGTCGTAACTTCCGGCACGCCATTGTTTTCTTCCAAAGCCAAATCTGGAGCCTGGGCATTTTCCGTTACGGGAGCTTCGATAATGGCAGAGGGCTTTGCCTGCTCTTGTTGCAGTGGCGAAGCTTGCGGCATGATTTGCGGCGGCGGCGGCGGCGGTGGCATGCCAGGTGGCGGTAGCGGCATACCAGGGGGCGGTAGCGGTCGAGGTGTCCCCGGTGGCGGTGGATGTCCGTTTTGCGGCTGCATACCCTGGCCCGGTGGCGGCGGGTTTTGTCCAAACGTGTTGAAGGAAATCATGAAGCTGATTGCAAGCAGGAGCTTGCCAGCGTTCAAAAGGATTTTTTTATCGGGAAAGCCCATTTGTTTGTCCTGCACTAGTGGAGCTAATTTGCCATATTGCCATCATCATGTAAAAAACGCCGGTCTGTTTTTTGCGAGTTTGCGCCGATTCA
>JBDTTC010000219.1:0-7702 GCA_039930825.1 Arenimonas sp. | reverse complement strand
GCTTTAACGCCGATTGCAGCGTTCAGGCCGCGTCGTTGGCGCGGAGCCTTATTGCGCGCCGATACCGCCATCAAGCTTGAAGTACTGGACGCCTATAAGCGGCCAGTTAGCGCGACGGCCGATTCCCACGAAATTCGCGATGTAGTTGAAGTGACGATTCGCGAATCACTAACGCGTACGGTTACTTTATTGTTCGATCCGGAACATAACCTGGAAGAGCGCATTTTGAACGAGCAATTCGTCACCTGATTTCACAGTCGCAGCCGATGAGAATAAAATCCGCTAAGCTGTCGCCATGAGTGAAACCAATAATAAACTTGTTGTCGCCATTTCTTCCCGGGCCTTGTTCGATCTTGAGGAAAGCCACGAGCTTTTCGAACGTGAAGGCTTGCAAGCTTATCAGCAGTTCCAGCGCGACCGGGAAGACGAACCACTGGAGCCCGGTATTGCGTTTCCATTGGTGAAAAAGTTACTTGCTCTGAATCAGCATGGCAATCCCAACCTGCCGATGATTGAAGTCATTTTATTATCGAGAAATTCTTCCGACACTGGTTTGCGGATTTTCAATTCGATCGAACGCTTTGGTCTGGAAATCGTTCGAGCCGCTTTTACCAATGGCTCACCGCCATTTCCCTATATCCAGCCGTTCGGGGCGCAATTATTTTTATCGACCCATGTCGAAGATGTTCGAAATGCATTGTCTGCTGGCGTTGCTGCGGCCACCATCTTGCCTTCAAAAGCTCCGGATATTTCACGAGATCAATTACGAATTGCGTTCGATGGTGATGCCGTCATTTTTGGTGATGAATCCGAACGTATTTCTCAGGAGCAGGGCATGGAAGCATTTGCCCGTAACGAGCGTGAACAAGCGCTAACCCCGTTAAGTGGCGGACCGTTTCGCGGCTTTTTGTCGGCATTGCACGAAATCCAATCAGCATTTCCACCCGACAAATCCCCGATTCGTACGGCGCTGGTTACAGCGCGTTCTGCGCCTGCCCATAAGCGCGTAATCCTGACGCTTAGGCAGTGGGGCGTGCGTCTAGACGAGGCCCTTTTCCTCGGTGGCCGCGATAAGGGCCCATTTCTACAAGCATTTGGTGCCGATATTTTTTTCGATGATTCGCAGCATAATGTGGAAAGTGCCAGGCAACACGTTGCTACCGGTCATGTACCACACGGGGTGAGTAATGACGCCAAATAAAATATTCAGAATGCTAGTTGTTTTCCTTGCGTGTGCTGTGCTGATTTCCTGCCAAAAGGATAAACAGAATCGCACGGTCGATTTGAACGTGAAAGAAGATCCGCTAGCGATGGAATCGGAGCTCAATATACTTGCTCTTGAAGGCCGTATCGAATCAGGTAAAGACAGCGCGGCCTTTGATTGGGTGACGCCGTTTGAAGAGGCAACCGGTTGCAAGTTGAAATCGACCCTGTTGGATAGTAATGATTTATTTGCATCCACGCTTGCCGGCAATAGATTTGATCTGGTGATTGCCGCAGATTCGTTTTTATCATCGGATGACTTCCAGAAAATTGATTTCTCTCGCATTCGATCATTCAAAAATCTGGATACACGTTTTTCAACCCGTTCAGCGCTTAAGAAGCAGCTTGCATTGCCATTGCATTGGAAACTTCTTAAACCGGTCCCACCTTCGACTGAGTTCATCATTGAAATGGAAAGCACGCATTTGCTGGCAAATGCCAAAAATCCGAATTGCGCCTATGCCTGGATGGAATGGACTTTATCGCCCAAAGTACAGGCCGATATTGCCGCTGCGCTCGATACCATTCCCGTTGTTCCCGCTGCCTGCGCGGGTAATGAGTTACTGGGTGATGAAGCCTGCAAGCAACGGGCCAGTGAAACCCCGGTTGAAGTATCTGCAATGCCGTAAGCTGAGCATTGCCCGACGTATCGTGCTGTTATTACTAGGTAGTTCCGACATCAAGATTTGTTTCTTCCAGAGACATAAAGCGCGCAGGCCAGTAAAGAAACCATCGAGCTAGCCAAAAATGCTGCGTGGCCTTTATCGATATCCCACATCACCGATGCCAAGCCGGCACCCACGACGCCACCGATGCCGGAGCTAAAACCATACATCAGGCTTTGGCCGGCTTTCGCAAGGTGGCCGGGAAAAAATTTTCCCATTGAATACATGCAGCAAGCGTGGAATACCGCAAAACCGAATGCATGTGTGGTCTGTGCCAAAAGCATTATGCCGAAGTTGTCGGCATACAAAGCGGTGACTGCCCAGCGTATTGCGGTAATCAGCAGGCAAAAAATGATCAGACGATGCGCACCAAAACGCGAAATCAGTTTCGGAGCCTGCCAGAACATCGCGATTTCAATCAATACCCCGGTTCCCCACAAGATTCCAATATGGGCACCGTCGTGTCCATGCGCTTGCAAGTGCAAGGTATAGAAAACGTAGAATGCACCGAAACTGACCTGTGCCAATAAAACAACAAATAGGAAATTAGGCACGCCCGTCTGACGCCAAAGTTCGATAAACCGCACGCCGACTTTTTCAATATGTGGAGCGGGGTCAAAACGATGTGGCCATGCGGCCAATACCGTAGCGATGAATAAAGGCATTGCCAGCCATGGGAAACTATTGTTGCCAAAATGATCCAGTAATTTTCCATAACTTGAAGCAACGATAAGAAAGCCGACTGAGCCCCATACACGGATACGACCATATTGATGGGTGTCTTTTCCGAGAGCTTCCAACGTCATTGCTTCGAATTGCGGCATCACGGCGTTATAGAAAAAACCGAACAACGACATCACGATGAATAATTGCAGTATCGTTTTGGTCAGCACGAACCCGGTAAAACACAGCAGGGTCAGCACCGTGCCGACGACAAACCAGTGTCCCGGTCTTTTCGATTTTTCGATGAAGTGGTTCCAGGCCGGTGGTCCGACAATTCGAGTGCCGTACCATAGCCCCAGCATGGTAGCGACGACATAGCCACTGAAGCCAAGAGAATCAACCCAGCGGCTGATATAAGGCGTGTATGCACCTAGAGCTGCGTAGTAAAAAAAATAGAAAAGAGAGAAATGCCGAAGCTTGTTTTGCATGCCGCTAAATTTAACATATACGTAGGGTGGATCCCGCCGTCATGCGGTATCCACCAAGCCACACGGAAACGCTTACACATGGTGGAATCGCCAGGAGCGGGCGGTTCCACCCTGCTAGAATTCCAGATCAAGTGCCGCGCAGAGATAATCCATCATCGGCGATAGCTCTTGGCACGATTGCGTGATGGTTTTCAGCAATTGATCACTGCAAACAATCTCGTCGTTTATCGGAATCGAGGCGACAAAGCTTTTGAGTTTTAAATCTTCGATAAATTCATGATCGGCCGGGAAGCCTCGCGGAACCCGGACCACACTTTCAGCTTCACGGGAATATTTGTCCCGAAATTTTTTCGAGTAAACCGCTTTTTTCCAGCTGGCTGGGTTGTCGAGAATGAATTGCCGTACTTTGCGAAGTACTTCGGCTTCTGGATACCAGTGGCCGGCTGCAATGAAACACTGCTTGTGCTGCAAATGAAAATAGAATTTTGGCGCTTCACTATCGCGACCTTTCTCGTGATAAAAACGCGCACCCATAAAATGTTTATAAGGTGATTTATCTTTCGAGAAACGGGCGTCACGGTTAATGCGAAACAAGGAGCCGCCGACGGCTCTCGGGTCGGAAACATAATGCGAACTTATTTTGGCGAGTGGTGCTTGAAAGTCGCCGATCAAGGCCAGGAAAGGCTGCCGAACATGGGCTTCGTAATCGGACTTATGATCGTTAAACCATTCGCGATTATTGTTCTTGTTCAGGTTATTCAAGAATTTGAATGTTTTATCGCTGAAGTATTTCATAGGCTCGTCTCGATACTTTGGCCCCATACCTGCAATTGGTCCAACAGACTCTGCTGGTCGGCAGTTGCAAGGGTACGGCACCTTTCAATTTCAAGATAATAGCTCTGGAAACTGTATTCGGATTGTGACGATTCCTTGCCAAGTCGCTGGGCACGGTAGGCATTCCAGCGCGTGATTTCTTCCGGCGACAGGCTGTTGGGCCAGTTCCTCGCGCGATATCGGAATAAAAGTTCGTCGTAACGTGAGCCCGGTTTCCACGGAGAAAGAAAATTCTTCAAATTGGTCGGTGAGCTACTACGAATCGTCGCGAAAAAACGTTTATCGCTATCACTCGGGAAGCCATCATAGAGTGCAGCATCGGCATCAGATGGATCATAGGCAGCTCGTTTGACAAAGACCTGACGAACTTTTTCTGCGATGTCCGAGGCTTGTTGGATCAGGCTCGCATTGGCAAGACATTTTTCCTTGTCGATTCCCATGCGCTCGAAATCTTCGTCGCGACAATGTGTCAAAGGCAATACGACCGGGCAGCGATTGCTATGGATTTCTTTTAAAGGTATGCGCGAGATACCTTCGGGTAAATCGATCTGACGGATAAAAACACGTTCGGAAATATCTGCGGCATCCAATTCCAGTAAATCCGTTGGGTCGGCACTGAGGTCGAAAACAATGGCACGATTTTTTATTTCAGGATGCCAAGCCAGCGGTATTACTAAAGCGCCGCATAGATTTCCCGCCGGGAATTGCCCCGAGATATGCAGTACCGGTGTTTGCCGAAAGACATCCAGCAGGGATATGACTTTTTCCTTGCTGCGCAATTCAAGATAGTAATTCCAGAGTTTCGGCTGGGCTGTGCGAAGTTTGCGGGCCAAACCAATCAATGCTCGAACATCGGACAAGGCCTCATGCGCCATGCCTTCGCGGGTGCCATTTGCCTCGGCAAGTTGTTCGAGCTTGAAACTGGTAAAGCCGTCTTCGCGTTTCGGCCATTCGAGGCCTTCAGGCCGCATCGCATGAGCCAAGCGCATGAAGTCCAATAAATCCCAGCGAGAATTGCCGTTTCGATATTCGCGTTCGTAGGCATCATAAAAATTACGATACAGTCCGAAGCGGACAAATTCGTCATCGAAACGAATGGAGTTGTAGCCGACGGCGCAGGTATTGGCAACGCACAGTTCTTCGTTGATGCTGGCGAAAAAATCGGCTTCACAAACACCGTCACGCATGGCCTGCTGTGGGCTAATGCCCGTGATTAGGGCGGCCTCGGGCGAGGGCAATAAATCATTTGCCGGTTGGCAAAACCACGAAATCGGTTCGTTAATTTCGTTAAGTTCTTCGTCGGTCCGGATCGCGGCAAATTGTGCGATGCGTGAACGTCGTGGGTCTCTGCCAAATGTTTCTAAGTCATACCACAGAAAGGATTTTGCCATTAAATGCCTGAAAGCTGCGCTTGGTCTTGGAATAGGTTGGTTCCAAGCGTAGGCAGGGATTTAGGCAAATGCAAGCGCGGCATTCCGACCACATAACCTTGGGCCATATCAACGCCGCATTCATAAAGCGTTAACAACATCGAGGCATCTTCAACGCATTCGGCGACAGTCAATTTGCCGGCGGTTTCTGCAATCGAAGTCAGGGCAGCGATAATCGTGCGATCGAGAATGTCATCCGGCAAACCCTGTATCAGCGAGCCATCGATTTTCAGGATATCGGCTTCAATTTGTTTGAGATAAGCGAAGGTCGAGAAACCGGTGCCGAAGTCATCAACGGCGATACGACAGCCAAGCGCTCTCAATGCGCTTAGTTGCTTCTGTGCACTTTCCAGATCGCTGATCGAATGTGATTCGGTAATTTCAAATACCAGTGCACTTGGGTTGACGTTGTATTCGACAATTTTTGCTGTCACGTAATCCGGGATGCCGCCCTTTTCCAGAGTCTGTGCGGAAATATTAATCGTCAAGCCAATCGGGCGCGGGCTATCGCGAGTTTCACGCAATGCCATCAAGGCATGATTGATAACCCAGAAATCGATATCCTGCATCAGGCCGAAACGTTCAGCGGCTGGCAGGAAGGCATTCGGTGAAATCAATTCGCCCTGATTTCCTTTCAGGCGGATTAGTACTTCAAACAAGGCTTCCGAGTAAGGATTGCGTTCAAGTTGTCGCAGCCAGATATCTTTGCTGTTATTGTTGCCGGCCACATCGTTTTCAATCCCCTTCAAAGGCACGATGGGTTGATAGCAAAGAGCAAAGCGATCGGTGCGGAAGGCTTCTTCCAGACGAACCGACCAACCCAGATCAACGTCCAATGCCGCCAGCCGGCCGGTTTCGTGCGAATAGATCTGGCATTGATTGCGGCCTGATTTTTTCGCCATATGGCAGGCGATATCGGCGTGTGCCATTGCATCGCTTGGCGAGTTTGTAGCTTCGTCGATTTTCGCGCAACCAACCGACAAGGTAATGCGATAACTCTTTCCACCATAGGTAAACGGCGATGCCGTTAGTACGCGACGGAAACCTTCCGCGAGTGTTGTCAAATCACTTGCACCGACGTTTGTCAGTAATACGGCGAATTCGTCGCCGCCCATTCGCGCTAGGTAATCGGCACCACGCAAGCGCGATTTTAGGCGTTGACTGACTTCGACCAGTAATTTGTCGCCCGCTGCATGACCTGCGGTGTCGTTGATATATTTGAAGCGGTCCAGATCAATAAATAACAACATTGCAGTTTGACCGGTGCGACGCACCTTGCTGCATTCTTGTTCGAGTTGGGCTTCAAACCAGCCTCGGTTATAAAGTTTGGTCAGGCTGTCGTGTTCTGCCTGCCAGCGTAATTCTTCTTCCAATGCCCGGCGTGCAGAAATATCCCGGAAAGCCACCACCGAACCATTCAATTCGGATTCCATTTTCAAAGGATGGATATTGCACTCGACAGGAATACCGCGTTTATTGGAAGACCAGAACCGTGTTTGCCAAGACGACACTTCGCTGCCATTGGTGTAACAGAGATTTAGATACGATGCCGTGCGCTGCATTGGTAAGCCGTCTTCATCGGCATAGTGGAAGGCATCGAAAGCATTTTGCCCGACCAGTTCGCTGGCATGGCTATAACCGAGCAAATCCAGCGCAGCCGGATTCACGAATTGAATGGTGCCATCGGAATCGACACCGTAAACGCCTTCGCCAACAGAAGACAAAATACCTTGCAGGCGGCGACGTTCGTTATCAATCGCTTTTCTATCATTGATGGTTCTGCCTAAAGATGCGATGCGGGCGAGCAATAAATCTTTGGACTCACTTTTGAATAGACATTCCAGCGCGCCACAGGCAAGTGATTCGGCAATAACGGCATCGGAATAGGTACCGGTAATGGTTGCCGTCAGAATATGCTGGGTTTCCTGATTGTTCCTGATTTTGGTAATCAGTGCAGTACCGTTTTGCTCAGGCATCAAGTAGTCAATGATGGCGATATCGAAATTCTGGGCCGATACTTTTTTCCAGCCTTCATCAACGCTATCGGCAGTTTCAATAAAGTAACCGTGCTTCTGCAACAACTTGGAATAACCGGCACGAATGGTGGCCGAGTCATCAACAAACAAAATCTTGATTTGTTCTTCGTGCGAACTCAACGCCGGTTTTATACTTTGTGTCGGGCGCAGTAATTGATCAATGGCGCTTGGTGCTTCGAGATAATCCGACCATAAAGTCAATGCGGTGCGTGGGCGAGACATCCGCCAGTTGACCGCGTTTGCATTGCTGGAATCGGCCATCACCAGAACAGGTAAATGTTCGAAGCGTTCGCCGTGCAGCAAACCGAATACGTCTTCGGCAA
>JBDTTC010000218.1:0-22564 GCA_039930825.1 Arenimonas sp. | reverse complement strand
TGTTGTCGCGTGGTAATCACGGCATCAACGCGAATACCGCCTTCTTCATTGACCAGGGCCAGAATGCAGGGCGCATAATTTTCACGGCCCAGCACGCGACCGACCAGATAGGCGCGGCGTTCACGATAAAAAACGGTGTCAAGCAATTCCACTGCCAAGACTGCAGGCTCGGGCCAATGTTCAAAACGCTTGTGTAAAGTGTCTGCGATTAATTTTGCACAGACTTCCGTATTCTGGTATTTGGCGGAAAACGGGTAATCAGCCAAAACGCGTTCGAATAATGAGGCCAGACTCTCCGACAATACGTAATTATGCCGCGCCACTGGATGGGTAATGCTGTCGGTCGGTTCAATGGCGAGCGCGACAAATTCTATATCAGCATTGACGCCACGGGTTTTGAAAAATCTTCTGGTCAGCGTATTAAAAAAGGTTTTGAACAATTCTCGATCCAGCAAGGGCGAAATCAATTGCTCGTAGGCTTTGCGAATTTCCATCCATAGCAGTGCGTTATTGGATTGATCGGCCATGCGGTCGCTGAGCTTGTCGCTGATGGCGGCGATGCATTGATCGTAAAGTTCGATCCGTGCATTGGCATCGTCACGCGAACCGCTCCAGTCGCGCTGTTCAAAACGCTCTTTCGCCCGTTTGGTGACATTTGAAAATTGCAGGTTGTAATCAAGAAACGCATCGCGAATTGCTACCGCGCTCGGCACTGCCAAAAAATCGATGTGCGAATCTTCCGAAATCTCGATATTCATGCGTCAAGGCTACCGCTTTTACTTTCGAAAATGACCAGCCCATTAAAGCACGCGTGAATGAAAATTTCCTTCCTCAAACACGGCGAAATACTATTCGGGATTACCTAATACTTTACGACGTATGGCTTGCTCGACAAAAGCCGCCATTAATGGCTCGGGTGAAAGTAGATCGGGATATCGAATGCCGTGAAATTCGGGATGCCACTGTACGCCCACGACAAAGTCATGCTCTTGATGTCGAATGGCTTCGATGACGCCATCTTGCGAGTAGGCTTCAATCGCCAGGCCGGCACCCAATTTATCGACGCCTTGGTGATGAATAGAATTGACTTGCGCTTCGAGCAAGCCATCATGTAGTTGGCTTAGCCAGCCATCGGGCACCAACTGCAAGCCGTGCCGATAGTTTTCCTCGGCTTCTTTGATCACATGCGGATGGGTCGCGATGCCCGCATCCAGAAGATCCTGATGCAGGCTGCCGCCGAATAAAATATTGATCAGTTGCATGCCCCGGCAAATACCGAGCACCGGCTTTTTGGCCGCGACGAAAGCACCCAGTAATTCCAATTCAAAACGATCCCGCACAACATCGGTTTCATACTCGGCATAGTCGGGGGTTTGTTCGTAGCAACTCGGATGTATGTCGGCGCCACCTTGCAGAATCAAGCCATCCAAACACTGCGCATAATCATTAACATCCACGGTCATTTCCGGATTGACGGCATCGCGGACTACGGTGGGAATCATTACCGTTATCGCGTTGTGGGTCATCGTCCAATGCGCCACCGATTGCTCAAGGTATTGCAAGGTCTTGCCACGAAACCCCATTTCAAGCGGTACCTTGCGCAACAGGCGTGGCGATAATCCGATAATGGGGCGAAAGTTTCGTATTGATTCCATGTTTTATTACTCAGGCATGCGCCACAGTGATGGCATCGGTGTTTTCAATGTTCCCGGTTTGCTGTGACAACCAGCGCACCACAGCACGACAGGCTTCGGATCGTGAAACGCCGTCCAGTCTGGCGTCTTGATATATGGTGCGTTGCAAGTCAGCGCTGGTGCCGCGTTGAAGAATGTATCGGCAGTGTGCAATTTCTTCGACGCAAGCAAAATGCACGGCGTCTTCTTCTACCAGCAGCAATAAATCTTCCAGCCAGGCGCTCATGGGTTTGCGTCCGCCACCATGAAGGGTATCGATAAATTCGGCATCTTTACCGTGGCGCTTTGCCTGCCAACGATTTTCATCAATCAACATGCGCGTCATGGAAGTCCGGGCCCGGCCCATATCCGGATTGCGAACGGCAGCGCGAATCAGGCAGCGATAAAGATTGGCAATGCCCAAGGCATCATCAATAAACGTGCAGGCATCCGCGATTCGCAGCTCCAGTGTCGGGTACAGACGCGCCGGCCGAATGGCCCACCATAATTGCCCGGCGTGCGGAATGATTTCCGACTTTACCAAGCCGCGAACAAAAGCATCGTAATCGGATTCGCCGGCAAAAAAATCCGGAATTCCGGTACGCGGCCATTCATCGTAAGCCGCTTGGCGATAACTCGACAGCCCGCTGTCTTGTCTGTTCCAGAACGGCGAAGAAGTACTAAGCCCCAATATTAATGGCAGCCACGGCATGATGCGATTCATTACGTCCACGCGATCCGTCGTTGCGGGCACTTCCACATGCACGTGCAGGCCGCACATTAAATTACGTCGCCCGATAATCTGGAAATCATCCATCAATTGTTGATAACGGGCTTTTTCGGTATGCATTTGTTCACGCCATTCGGCGAGCGGGAAGGTACCGCTGGCCACCAGCGACAAGCCATGTTCTGCTGCCGTAGCAGCCACTTCACGACGTAAATATTTTGCAGCTTCGGCCAGTTCAATCGGCGTATGGCAAATGGGCGTATTGGTTTCCACTTGCGATTGCAGCAATTCATGCGCTGCCTGATTGCCGACACGTTCGCGACACGCTTCGACAAAAGTACGCGGCACACGTGAGGCAATTTGTCCCGTTTTGGCATGCGCGAGAAAGAATTCTTCCTCCATGCCCATTGTAAAATTCGCGCCCATGCGCTTACCTCCCCTTGCCGAGATAGAAAATACTTCCCGGTCAAACCGGGCCATTCAGGTGGCGGATGAAGTACGAAGAATATGTGCAATAGGCTGTGCACATTAAAAACAATGGTGGCACTTCTTCAAGTGAGTGCTATATGACCGAAAGCTTATCGCAATATATATTTTCGAATGAAAAAAAAGCGTTAACAGAGTGGCGTGGTGATTGTGAAAATTGATTCACAATCTTTCGATATACATTTTTTAAATTTCAACTATCGGTTTTATCTGCGCTTCCAGCCATTGCTTGAAATGTATCAAGCCACGGTGATTTTTAGAGCGCTCGGGGAACACTAAGTAATACTGATATCCCGCCGGCATTTTTAGTTTTCCGATATACCGGAGGCGTCCCGTTTCAATCAATGGCGCTGCCAGAATATGGCGGGCCAATACAATGCCTACTCCTTCGGCGGCGGCACGATGGGCACCTTCGGCTTCATTGAAGTTTGCGACGAATTTTTTCGGCAAGGGCAGATCGAAATGCGAACACCAACGCTTCCAGCGACCAAACGGGTCATCGATCAATGGGTATTTATGCAACTCGTTCACTTTGATCGGCCCCAATTGCTTTATCAAGGCCGGGCTCGCAGCGGGGCTAATCCATTCATCGAATAAAAAATGCGCTTCCAATCCAGGCCAGCTGCCTGCACCGAAACGAATCGCTGCATCGATCTGGAATTCCTTTTCAAAATCGACCATGCGAGCGGAGGAATCCAGATTGAATTGAATATCAGGATGCTGGCGGACAAAATCGCCGAGCTTCGGCAACAACCAGGCATTCGCCATTGACGCCAGTGCACTCACGGTCAAGCGATCACCTTGCGAACCGGTGTGCGGGCTCAGCAATTGCTCGATCGCGTGATAATGCGGGTCCAATTGCAGATACAGATTCTGCCCTTCCGTCGTGAGCTGAATACCTCGCGGCCCACGTTCCATCAAGCGCCTTCCCAAACGTTCTTCCAGCCGGCGCATCTGGTGGCTAAGTGCACTCACCGTCACGTTTAATTGCTCGGCGGCGCGCGTCATATTGCCGGTGCGGGCAGTGTGGATAAAGCCTGAAATCCATTGCAGCGCGGGTTTGCTCATCTTGAATATTGCTCAAGTCCAGATTGAAAAAAATGCTATTTCCAGTTGATTACTGTGGGCGTATCTTGCCAACTCGTCAAGTAAGAGAGCTTTCAGGGGCAATATGAACATCTGGATCGGACTACTGTTTTTAGGCGGCTTTATCGCTACACCTGCTGCCTTGGCCGCAGCAACGGTAGAGCCCGTTTCTTCCGGCTCATCACCGAAAGAAGTGGTTCAAAATTTTTTGAATCAGGTGCGTTCCGGTAACTCGCCGGAAAAAGCATCGCTTTATCTCGCACCAAAAGTGTTGGCACACCAGCTGAGCTCGGAAAACGAAACCACGGTTTCCAGAAATCCAGAAGATTATGCCGCCCACGTAAAAGACTTCCGGCGTATTTATGGTGACTTCAATTTTGAAGTGACGGAATTACTGGCTGACGGCGATCGCGTTTACGCTCGCTGGAAGCAAACGGGTTGCCATATTGCCCCGTCGGACGATGTAGCACCAAGCGGTTTGCCGGTGATCGAAATTGCCAGCGCGGTTTATCGCGTCAGCGATGGAAAAATTGTCGAATACTGGATCCAGATTGATCGCAAGGGAGCCGAAATCCAGTTCGAATCCAATGCAAAAAATACCGGTCGCAAGATTACTTGCGTGCGCTAAGTCTCATTAAGTTCAGGCTTCGGATATTTCTTCACCTTCTCCGAGTTTAGATTTCGTATCATCACGTTCAATTAAAGGTTTGCCATGAATCTCGCTTCCACCATACGTTTAATTTTATTGGCCATGATCTGGGGCAGTTCCTTTCTGTTCCAGCGTGTTGCAGTGCCAGAACTTGGCCCCAACTGGGTTGCTGCCGGGCGACTCGTGCTAGGTGCCTTGGTGTTGGTAATTGTGATGCTGGCAATGCGTAAACCGCTGCAGCTTCGTCAAAATGCCGGCGCCTATATCTGGATTGGCTTTATTAATTCGGCACTGCCGTTCTGGCTATTTGCCTACGCCAGCATCACCTTGCCAGCAGGCGTTACTGCCGTGATGAATTCGATGGTGCCTTTATTCAGCGTCTTATTGCTTTGGGCATTGGGTGAAAGACCGAGCTTCGGCAAATTTGTCGGCGTCACACTGGGCATCGTCGGTGTTGCGATGATTGTCGGTTTTAGCGGCCTGCCAATGACATGGGCAACCGCGCTTGGTGTGTTGGCCGGCATGGGCGCTGCGGCACTTTATGCATTCAGCGCGAGGGAAATTCGCAAACGCTTTTCCAATGTCGATCCACTGGCAGTTGCTACCGGCAGCCTGCTGGGCGCAACGCTTGCCTTGATGCCGGTATTATTCATCGGCCCAATGCCTTCCACTGTCGAAGTAACGCCATGGTTAATGCTGTTACCGCTCGGTATTTTTTGTACCGGAATTGCCTACTTCCTGTACTTCAAACTATTGCACGACGTCGGCAGTACGCGTGCCACCACGGTTACCTTGTTGGTACCAGTATTCGCATTGATCTGGGGCGTGATGTTTTTGCATGAGCATCCCACCTTGCTCAGCTTGTTCGGTATGGGCCTGGTGATTATTTCGATGATGCTGATTCTGGAAAAAATACGCCTGCCGCAATTTTTTGGAACGGCTGCGAAGGAAATTTAGCTGCTCAAGCAATCCAACACCGTCGTCCCCGAATGCACGTATCGGGGACCCGGCGACTTCAGCTCAAAATCGACTACCCCTGATTAGATTCACGGCGCTTACTTTATCCGGCTACGGTGCTAAATTGCGCTAAGCTAAACCAGCACACAAACCGGATAAACCATCATGTTCAAATACACATTGATCGCGGGCTTGTTTCTTTTATCCAGCAGCACAATTCTGGCGCAATCCACAACTCCACCTGCAACGCCAACACCAGCGTCAGGTTGCGACTCGCCCGAAAGCCATCAATTCGATTTCTGGGTAGGAAAATGGGAAGTCTTCCCCGCCAAACAACCCGAGAAAAAAGTCGCCGATAGCCTGATCGAAAAACTCTATTCCGGTTGCGCCGTTCGCGAAAACTGGATGCCGCTACAAGCCGGCGGTGATGGCGGCAGTTTGAATGCCTACAACGCGACTGAAAAATCCTGGCGCCAATCCTGGCTTGATGCGACTGGCAACTTCGCCGATTTCAAGGGCGGCTGGAATGGCAAAGCCATGGTGATCGAAGGCGAATGGCCGCAACCGGGTAAACCACATCAAATTACCCGCATGACCTACACCCCGCATGCCGATGGTAGCGTTGAGCAAATGGGTGAAACGTCGGATGACAATGGCAAAACCTGGCAGGCGGGTTTTGATTTGTTTTATCGCAAGATAAAAGAGTAAAGCTTATATCGGCGTTGCAGTGGGAGCGGGTTTACTCACATCAAAAAATCCCGTCGTCCAGGAGTGTACTTATCGGGGAGCCTGCGACTCAAACCGCTCTATTCTCAAGCCTTGAGATTAGCCTCGCTTATGTTTGAATCCGACACACCGGCAAGGCATTTCCATGAAGGTCATCTACAGCTTGAATCAGGTGGCGCCCGTGCAGAGTTTTTCGCCCAGCGCCATGAAGCCTGTGCAGGTAGTCGAACAGTGGAAATTAATCGACCCCGACATTGAAATCAGCAAGCCAAAACCGGTGAATGCCGAACAACTATCGCGCGCGCACGACGAAAATTACGTTCGGGAAATTCTCTGCTGCCAACGTCATAATGGCTTTGGCAATAACAGTGCCGATGTCGCCGCCTCTCTGCTTTACACCAGCGGTGCTTTGCTCACGGCGGCACGCCTGGCCATTCGCGAAAATACTAGCGTTGCTGCACCGGTATCGGGCTTTCATCATGCCGGCTGGAATTTCGGCGGTGGCTATTGCACCTTCAATGGCTTGATGGTGACCGCGCTCGATCTATTGAAACACGGCGATGCAAAACGCGTCGGCATTCTCGATTACGACTACCATCACGGCAACGGTACCGAGTCAATTCTAGAGAAGCTCGATGAAAAAAATATTATGCACTACACCGCCGGCGATGAATTCTTCCGCCCCGAGCAGGCGGGTGATTTTATGCACGATATTTCCGAACACATCGCGATGATGCAAGGCTGCGATATCGTTTTATATCAAGCCGGTGCCGACCCGCATATCGACGATCCGCTCGGCGGATTTTTAAGCACCGAACAACTACGCCTGCGTGATCAACGCGTGTTCGAAGGTTTGAAACAACGCGGCATCCCCGTCGCCTGGGTGTTAGCCGGCGGCTATCAAAAACCGCTAGAAAAAGTGCTGGAAATTCACAACAACACCTATCGGGAATTTATGCGGGCCTATAGCGCAGCCTGCTAAATCTTTTTTGCTCCCCCCATAGGAGCGTCCTTCAGGCGCGACCTCTCCCCAAATAAATTTTTCGCCTCCCCGTAGGAGCGTCCTTTAGGCGCGACCCTTCCCCAAATAAATTTTTCGCCTCCCCGTAGGAGCGTCCTTCAGGCGCGACCCCTCAAACCACCTTCACATAAATACTTTTCGCCGAACTCCCGGCCGTACCACGCTCTTCCACAATAAAAAATTGCTTACTCTGCTTGAACAAATCACTCAGCTTCTTAAAACCATACAAGCGCGGGTCGAAGTCGGGGCGTAATTTGGTGAGATACGAACCCACACCACTCAAGTTCGCCCATCCTTCTTCATCCGAATCTTCTTCAATCGCCTGGCGAATTAAGTTAAGTGGCAAGGCCGCATGGACCGATTTACTCGCAGCGACTTCCATGTTTGGCGTAACGGTAGCAACCGGTTTTTTACCGCTCGCTTTTGGCTTGGCTTTCGCTGCAACCGGCGCACTTACAATTACCTCCGGCAGCAGCACTTCGGTGTAAACAAATTTATCGCAAGCCGCCACAAACGATTCCGGTGTTTTCTTCTCGCCAAAGCCAAATACCATCAAACCTTCTTCCCTCAAGCGTTGTGCTAACCGCGTAAAATCACTATCGCTGGAAACAATACAAAACCCATCAAAGCGCCCGGTGTACATCAAATCCATCGCATCAATAATCATCGCGCTATCGGTCGCATTCTTGCCCTTGGTGTAGGGAAACTGCTGCACCGGATTAATCGAATATTTCAACAAGGGGTCTTTCCAGCGCGATGCATGCGTTGAAGTCCAATCACCATAAATGCGCTTTACCGTTGCTACGCCGTACCGGGCAATTTCTGCCAGCAAGCCTTCAATAATGCTGGCTTGGGCATTGTCGGCATCAATCAATACCGCTAAACGGCGTTGACCATCAGGCAGTTCGGGTTTGTCGTTGCTGCGTAGTTTCATGGAAATATGTCCTTACCAGGCATTATTACGGACAGGTAATCTCGCCGGCATCTTGAGCCGGCTGCTTACCGCGATGTTTTTGAATGCGAAGCGTAGCACCGGCAACATTCCTGCCCAACCATGATGCTGCTTGTTTGCAAATGGCAATGTCGGCCTCGTAAATGTTTGAGTTTCCCAGCGACACCAGCACCGTTGGGAAATCACCGCCACTGCTGACACCCATCACGCGAACACCGGCTATTCGCTGTCTGAGCTGATAGTCGGCTGTCGCCGCACGAACTTTTTGGCTTTCCTTATTTGCCTCCTCAATTTGCTTCTGTGTCTCAATTCCAAACTGATTCAATGCCCTCGTAGTATCGCGTTCGAGCGAATACGACACCACCTCATAGGCATACCAGGGAAATAAAAGCGCAACAAGAATGAAAACACCAAGCCCAATCGCAAACCGATGATCAGTGGCCGTTTGCGAAATACGTGACCGCCGACGAAAGTTCAAATCCTGCCAATCGATATTGGGGTCGTGCTTGTCCATTGTGCTTGCCTTGAGAGGAATGCAGGGTTTGATGTTAGCGAATTTAGTGAAGCCGGCCCAATTTTTAAGGTCGCAACGGCTATTTGAAATCGCCGCCTGCTTTTCCATAGGAATATACAGTTACGCAGTTATGAGTAGGCATTTGCACACTCGTGGGCGATAGAAATTGAGGGGATATATAAAACCGATAAAAATTCGGGCTTTGGCTTACTCGGATTCATTCAGCCAGCCAGTCTCAAATCTTGGGTGTCCAGGGTTGTTATGCGCCACGCACCATCATACAAACGGTGCACCAGGGCGGCAGCCTATGTTAGATCCAATGCAATGCTTAGGTGCACACCTTATCGCGTTCAAATCTTGGCTGTCCAAGATTGTTTTAGTTCTTACTTTTTTCTTACGAAGATTGGGTAAGAATTTTTTGTCCGGTTACCGTAGCCGGATGCGTTGAATGATAGGCACGCAAAAAATTTTATTGCGCGAGCAACGAATTGAAAAATCGTTTTTAAAAATCTCACGAAGAATTTCCGTATGACACTCCCCCCGAAGTTTAGTCTAAATATTGTCGAAGACGATGTCATGATCATTGATGACTTTCTTTCACAGGAAGAATGCAAATTCATTCTTGATGACCTCCAATTTGCGCTCTGGCGACCGAGCATGACCTACATGCTGCAGAAGGACGGCAAGCGCAAGGACGTTATGAGCCCCTTGCGTGTTAGTGAGACCGCCCAGCAACGATTCTTCAGTGAAGAGTTGCAGGAAAAAATGGTCGAAATCGAATCACGATTGCAGCAATTGATAAAACTTGAAGTCAACAATCTGGAAAACTGGCAGGCAACCGATTATCCCAATGGCGGTACTTTTTTCTACCACATGGATTCCGGCTATTGGGAAAGCCATTACGCGGGCGACCGGATTTACACCTTTCTGCTTTATCTAACCACGCCGGAAAAAGGCGGCGGTACACACTTTCGCGCGCTCGATCGCAAAGTTAATGCCAAAGCAGGCAGGCTGATCATCTGGAACAACCTTTTTGCCAACGGCGACAGCAATCATCGAATGATCCACTCGAGCATGCCTTTGCTGAAAGGCAAAAAAACCACACTGGTCACCTGGCTTCGTCAGAAGAAATTTCGTCTCGAAGAACTTTAATCATTGACAAAGGACACGAACATGGCAACGAAAAAAACCAATATCAAAATCAATCCGAAATTAAATGCGCGCGTAGTGGATGAAATCAAGAAGAAATACGGAAAATTGATCGATCTTGAAAAAACACCGCTGGTGCTGGTCGAAATCATTCGGCAGTACGGCAGCATTTTTCAGGATGATGATGACGGCGGCGGCACCATCGGCACGGTGGCTGTAGGCATTGATGACGGCGGCACCAACGATGGTGGTGGTGGTACCAATGCGGGTGGCACCAACGACGGTGGTACGAACGATGGTGGAGGCGGTGTTGGTGGCGGTGGTGGTGTTGGTGGAGGCGACGGTGTCGGCGGCGGTGGCGGTGTCGGGTCGGGCGGTACAAGCACGGTGGCTGTCGGCATCACGCCACCCGATTCGAACTTCAGCCGTTTCGAACTGGAAGAAATCATGAAGGCTGTTTTGAAACTGCAGAAGCAGGTAAGCACGATGGGTGTGCACATCGAACGTATTGCTGCGGGCAAAACCAAATAGCAAACGCGCCACGTTGAGGTGCCGGAATTCAATGCCGGCACCTCAACTTCCAAAGAATAAATATTGTCACTGCTTAAGGCGGCAGGCATTCGCTTGCCCGGAAAACCACAACCTTTCAGTAGAATCATCGGAGATATAGTTATGGCAACCAGAAAAACCACAAAGAAAACCACGAAAAAAGTCGCAAGAAAAAAAGAAGCTTCGGCAGAAATCCAGGCACCACTGACCGAACGCCAGTTGCTCAAGGCAATTCGTCCACGCGCGCCGCTGAAAAAATTTGACGGAAAATTCGAACACAGAATTCCGGTCAGCAAATCCTTTGCCGACAGCAAGGCTGTTGTCAGTAAAGACAAAACCGGCTTGTGGCTGAACACGCAGATGGATGCATCGCAACTGGGTGTGCATGCATTTCCCAAAGGCCCCGAGCTCACACAAATCAAAAGGCCGCAACGCAGGAAAGGCGAACGCGCCCCATTCCTGCAACACACCGGTTTTTTGCCGGACCATCTTGGCCTGCAATTGGCACCGGGCAAACTGGATCGCGATCTGATCGCAAAACCGCGCATCCACGGCACCTTGAAACGCAAACGCGGTTCGAACGAACCCACCACCATTTTTGCACCCGACCAACGTTATCTTTTCCAGGACACGCACTACCCCTGGTGCACAACCGGTCGAGTCGATACGCCTGCCGGACAGGGTTCGGGCACCATGGTCGGCCCCCGTCATTTACTGACCTGCAGTCATGTAATCAATTGGAAAAGTGATGGCACAGCAGGCTGGGTAAAATTCACGCCGTCCTTCTTTGATGGCAGCGCACCGTTCGGCGAAGCCTGGGGCACCCGGGTTTATTTCTACAATAAAGTCGACGGCAGCGACGGCTTGTCGCGCGATGAAGAACAATACGATTATGTGGTCGTGGTATTGGATCGACGCATCGGTGACAACACCGGCTGGATGGGTGGCAGAAGCTGGAGCGATGATTGGGACGATGAACCGTATTGGCGTCACATCGGTTATCCCGGCGATCTGGCCAGCGGCCAACGTCCATCTTATCAACGCGACATTTCGATGGACGGTTCGTTCTGGGATAGAGAAGCCCACACGCGTATTTTCCATCAAGGTGATGTCTGGCCAGGGCAATCCGGCGGTTCGTTCTTCGCCTGGTGGTCGGGTGAAAATTATCCGAGTGTCGTCGCTGTGCAAAGCGGACAAAACAGCGATGAAAATACTGCCAGCGGCGGCTCCGACATGATCGATATCATCATTAAGGCACGTAACGAACATCCTTGATAGATGCAAAATATTTCATAACCGGATGGAAGCGCAAAGCGCCGAAGTCCGGGATGAATTCCCATAAATGCGCTTTACCGTAGCAAGGCCATAACGCGCAATCTCCGCCAGCAAACCTTCAATAATGCTGGCTTGGGCGTTGTCGGCATCAATCAATACCGCTAAGCGGCGTTGGCCATCGGGTAGTTCGTTTTTTCGTTGGTGCGTAATTTCAAGATGGGTTACTCAAAAATTAGAGACAAATGACTCTGACCCCTTGACCGCTGACCCCTTGACCCGTTGCTTTGTTATCCCTTCAGTTCGTGTTAATTTGACAAACTGTCGCATGGTTATATTTTCAGCTCCTTCAACTTTCACGCAAGACAACAGCAATGCGTTACTGGTGGGTCAACCAGAATCAAACGTATCGCCATGAAGTAAATGGCGGCTACATGTGGTCGCCAAAAGTAAAGACGAATGGTCACGCGAATGCTTTTTATGATTTTATGCGCGAGGTCGCTCCGGGCGATATTGTGTTTTCGTTTTCCGACACCTTGATCAAAGCCGTTGGTGTTGTTGCAGGCCATTGTTATGAAGCGCCTAAACCTAAAGAGTTCGGACAGACGGGTGCTTATTGGGACAAGATCGGCTGGCGGGTGGATGTAAAGTTTCACGAGCTTCACGGGCAAATAAAGCCCTCAGGCTTTATGGATCGCATAGGCCCGTTACTGCCGAAAAAATATGCTCCCTTGCAAGCCAATGGCAGTGGATTGCAATCGGTATACCTTACGCAAGTAAATGAGCGACTCGCAGAAACCTTGATCGACCTGATTGGTCGCGAGGCAAGAACCCTCATCACAGGCGTACGCGTACAAGACAAGCATGAAGTCCCAGTAGCCGTTGGCTTAGCGGAGTGGGAAGAACACACCCTAAGTGAAATATCGCAAAACAATGCAATTCCCGAAACCACACGCACAGCAGTTGTTCTTGCGCGGCGCGGCCAAGGCCTGTTCAAGCAAAATGTCATGCGGATTGAAAAACGCTGTCGTATTACCGGTGTAGATCAAATAGAACACTTGCGAGCCAGTCATTGCAAACCTTGGCGAGACTCGAATAACGAAGAACGTTTAGATGGTGAGAACGGCTTGTTGCTTACACCCAATGCCGATCATTTATTCGACCGAGGGTTTATTAGTTTCGAAAACAACGGGAAATTATTGATATCCCCTGTTGCCCATCTTATTTCTGTTGAGAAACTTGGAATAGATATTTCCGGCTCGCTGAATGTGGGCGGATTTTCGAATAGGCAATCGGCGTTTATTGATTTTCATCGCAGGAGTGTTTTTTTGGAATCGCGCTACGTCACAAGATAGCAAATCAATATGCCTGATCCATTCCTTGCTTTCTAAGCTACTACGCAGCATGAAACAGGGGCGCGCTGGGGCGCCGCCTATCATTCGAGCTGCATTTTGGGTGCGTCGCTTGTCCGGTTCCAGTAACATCCAGTCATTACAAAAAGCAGAAAATAATAATGTTCGAACAAACCTTCAAGAATATCGACGATATTCTGCATAAAGATGCCGGTTGCACTAGCGAATTGGATTACACCGAGCAATCGTCCTGGTTGTTGTTTCTGAAATATCTGGATGCTTTGGAGCACGACAAATCGGTTGAAGCACAACTGGAAGGCAAAAAATATACTTACCTGCTTGATAAAGCGTATCGCTGGGAAAGCTGGGCAGCACCGAAAGACAAGAAAGGGCAGCTAGACCATAACGCGGCGATGTCGGGCGATGATTTACGTGATTTTGTGAATCAAAAATTGTTTCCGTATTTGCATGGTTTCAAAGCCAAGGCCAGTGGCCCCAATACCATTGAATACAAGATTGGTGAAATTTTCGGCGAAATAAAAAACCGTATTCAAAGCGGTTACAACTTGCGCGAGATTATTGAGCGCATTGACGAACTGCGTTTTGGCTCGCAATCGGAAAAGCACGAGCTCTCGCATTTGTATGAAGCCAAAATCAAGAACATGGGTAATGCCGGTCGCAATGGTGGTGAATACTACACGCCGCGCCCCTTGATTCGCGCCATGATTCAAGTGCTTGACCCGAAAATCGGCGAGAAAATTTATGACGGTGCCTGCGGTTCGGCGGGCTTCTTGTGCGAAGCTTTCGATTATTTATCCAATAAAAAAAACCTGACCACGCGTGACCTGAAAACCCTGCAAGACAAAACTTTTTTCGGAAAGGAAAAGAAAAGCCTGGCTTATGTGATTGGCATCATGAACATGATTCTGCATGGCATTGAAGCGCCGAATATTATTCACACCAATACCTTGGCCGAAAACCTGGACGATATTCAGGAAAAGAACCGCTACGACATCGTGCTGGCCAACCCACCCTTTGGCGGTAAAGAGCGGCCAGAAGTACAGCAGAACTTTCCGATAAAGACAGGCGAAACTGCCTTTCTGTTTTTACAACATTTCATCAAGAACCTTAAGGCCGGTGGCCGTGCTGGCATCGTTATCAAGAATACGTTTCTTTCCAACACCGACAACGCGTCCGTCAGCCTGCGCAAGCAGTTGCTGGAAAGCTGCAATCTGCACACCGTGCTCGATTGCCCGGGCGGTACCTTCCAAGGCGCGGGCGTGAAGACCGTTGTCTTGTTTTTCGAGAAAGGCGCACCCACACGAAAAACATGGTTTTACCAACTCGACCCCGGCCGCAATATGGGTAAAACCAATCCGCTGAATGATGCCGACCTCGTCGAATTTATTGCCCTGCAAAAAAACTTTGCCGACTCGCCAAAAAGTTGGAGTGTGGATGCAAAAACTATTGCCACCGACACCTTTGATCTCTCCGTGAAGAATCCTAATGGTGGCGAAGCTGCAGTGCATCGCAGCCCGCAGGAGATTATGGACGAAATTGCTGCGTTGGACGCGGAGAGTGCGGAAGTGTTGGAAAGTATTAAGGGGCTGCTGGCGTGAGGAAGGGGTGGGAGACGAAAGAACTTAGCGAAGTGTCAGCGATCAATTACGGCTACACCGAAAGCGCCGCGAGCGAGCCGATTGGCCCGCGCTTCCTACGCATCACAGATATTCAAGACGACCGCGTTAATTGGGATAGCGTGCCTTACTGCAAAATTGAAGCGCATGAGCTGCCGAAATACCGGTTGGCTAAAGGCGATATTGTTTTTGCTAGAACCGGTGCAACAACCGGCAAGAGCTTCCTCGTAGATGACCTACCGGAAGCGGTGTTCGCGTCGTATCTCATTCGACTCCGGTTGCTCGACAAGAAGCTGTTGCCTGAGTTCGTTTCTTTGTTCTTTCAGACCAGCGGTTATTGGAAGTCCATCAAGGAAGGTTCAGCGGGCAGCGCACAAGGCGGCTTTAACGCAACGAAGCTCGGTGCGTTATCTATTCCCGTCCCCCCGCTGGCCGAGCAGCAACGGATCGTCGGTGTGCTGGACGAAGCGTTTGCCGGCCTCGCCACCGCTCAAGCCAACGCCGAAAAGAACCTCCAAAACGCCCGTGCGCTGTTTGAAAGCCACCTCCAATCTGTTTTCACTCAGCGCGTTAAAGGCTGGGCGGTGAAAACCTTAGAAAGTTGTTGCGAGCAGATTTTTGCCGGTGGCGATGTTCCAAAAGACCGCCTTTCGCAGGAGCGAACTGAGAAATTCTGTGTTCCGATTTACTCAAATGGCGAGAAGAACGATGGCTTGTATGGATTCACTGATGCAGCGCGAGTAACGAAGCCAAGCATTACGGTTTCTGCCAGAGGCACACTAGGTTTCACTGCAATTAGAACTGAACCATTTTTGCCGGTAGTTCGCTTGATCGTTCTAGTTCCAGACGAAAAGCAAACCATGCTGTCATTCTTGTATTACGCTTTATTAGGGATGAAATTCGGAAATACGGGAACTTCGATACCTCAATTAACAGTGCCGAATTTTAAGGAATCCCAAGTCAATGTTCCTTCGCTTTCGGAACAAGAAGCCATCGTGGCCCAACTCGATACTCTAACCGCCGAAACCCAACGCCTCGAAAACCTCTACCAACAAAAGCTCGCAGCGCTAGCGGCATTGAAAAAATCGTTACTGCACCAAGCCTTCAGCGGCCAACTTTAAGGAATTGTATGTCGACCCAACGCTATTCTGTGACGCCACATCCGGTTGAAACATTATTGACTTGGGTTAAGTCTGGCGAGATTGCGATTCCGGAAATTCAACGACCTTTTGTTTGGGAAGCGACCAAGGTTCGTAATTTGTTGGATTCCCTTTACCAAGGCTACCCCGTTGGCTACTTGATTGCGTGGCGAAACCCGACGGTGAAACTGAAGGACGGTACGACTTCCACAGGGAAACGCATTCTGATTGATGGCCAGCAACGGGTAACGGCGCTGATGGCTTCTTTGCTTGGCGTGGAAGTTCTAACCGATGATTATGAAACGGTAAACATTCGAATTGCTTTCAACCCGCAAGAAGAAAAGTTTGAAGTTTCCAATCCGGCCATTCGTAAGAACGTGGCCTGGATACCGGATGTGGCCAAAGTGTTTGAGCAATCCACCAGCCTCTTTCAATTAGTGGGCGACTATTGCGCCGCCAACCCGGACAGTTCGCAAGACACCATCTTCAAGGTGATTGAAAAATTGCGCGGCATCATTCACAACCATGTCGGCATTATTGAACTGGCCGAAGACTTGGATATTGAGACGGTCACTGAAATTTTTATACGGGTGAATTCGGCAGGTTCGCCGCTATCACAGGCTGACTTCGCGATGTCCAAGATTGCCGTCAACACCAGTTATGGCGGCAATATGCTACGGAAGGCGATCGACTACTTCTGCCACTTGGCCACAGCCCCGGAATTTTTGGCGAAGATTAAGAAAGGTGACAAAGCCTTTGTTGAATCCGAGTTCTACGACAAGATGAAGTGGATTGCCGATGTGAATGATGACATCTACGACCCCAATTACACCGATATGCTGCGGGTTGCTTTCACTTCGGAATTTGGACGCGGCAAATTGCAGGATCTGGTGGCTTTGTTGTCAGGTCGCAATTTTGAAACCAAACAATACGAAGACGTTATCGCCGAAGTGTCGTTCAATAAACTGAAGCAAGGCATTCTTGCTTTCGTCAACAAGACACACTTCGACCGCATCACCATGATTCTGCGTTCGGCGGGTTTTATTCTGAGCGATATGATTGGCAGCCAGAACGCCATTAACTTCGCCTATATTGTTTATCTGCGTGGCCGCCGTGAAAATGTACCGGCGAACCAATTGGAACAAATTGTTCGTCGATGGTTTGCCATGTCGATGCTGCGTGGCCGATACAGTTCGTCGCCGGAATCGCAGTTTGATTTTGATATTCGGCAGATTGATAGCCGTGGCGTAGTGGCTTATGTGGAGTCCGTTATTCCGAATGAGCTGCCCGATAGCTTCTGGACGGGCATGCTGCCGCAGTTCATGGATACCTCTTCGATCAGCAGCCCTTACTTCCGCTGCTACCAGGCCGCGCAGATAAAGTTGGGCGACAAGGGGTTTTTGTCGCGAGATATTACCGTGACCGATTTGCTGCTTAACCGGGCTGACGTGCACCATGTTTATCCGAAGCAATACCTCAAAAATGATGGCAAGACACGCGGCACCTACAACCAGATTGCCAATTTTGTCATTGCACAGAGCGAAATCAATATTGCCATTGGCGCCAAAGCACCGGATATCTATTTTGCCGAGCTGGCACAGCAAGTGAGCGGCGGCCATAGGAAATACGGCGGCATTACCGAATACGAGGAGTTACTGGCCAACTTCCAGATGAATTGCATTCCTGAAGCCATGCTTGAGGGAAGGATCAGCGATTACCCGAGTTTTCTGGAACAGCGGCGGCGGTTGATGGCACTGAAAATGCGGCGTTGGTTTGAGATGCTGTAGAGAACAGGGGAGCTAATTGAGGGGCGCGGCGCGGAAATACTTGTTTTTTAAATACAAGTTTGAAAAAGCCAGCTGCCTGAGTAACTTATTGAATATATTGTATTTACTTGGTTTCTCAGCCAAGTAAGTCCCTAAGGTAGGCTTACTAGTGTCGTTTCGTTTATTTCGTTTATGATATGGTGCGTTGGATCAATTAAGGAACCCGCCCATCGAGGCCATCATGAAAACCAGCCTAAAACCGGTACACCTGCCTACCGCGCCTGAAATAGAACAAGCCAAATCTTCCAGCCGCATGCTGAGCAAATACGCTGATGCTGACCGCGTACACATGACGTTACGTAGTGGCAACGGCCAAGCCGAAGATATGGTGTTGCCGGGCCCCGTTTTGCAATTGCTGTTGGATATTCTGGCCGAGATGGGTCGTGGGAATGCCATTAGTCTTTTACCGATTCATCACGAACTTAGTACGCAGGATGCTGCCAACCTGTTGAATGTTAGCCGCCCGCATTTGGTTAGCTTGCTGGAGAAGAAAGAATTGCCCTTCCGCAAAGTGGGCTCGCACCGCCGCGTACTTGCCAAGGATGTTTTTGAATACAAGCAAAAACTTGCACAACAACGTCAAGAAGCATTGGACGAGTTGACGGCATTATCGCAAGAGCACGGGATGGGATACGACGGCTGATGGCGCGCTTCACGGTGGTACTTGATGCTTGCGTTCTTTATCCCGCACCGCTCCGGGATGCATTAATGCGCTTAGGCGCTACTGATTTATTCAAAGCCCATTGGACCGATAAGATTCATGAAGAATGGATGCGCAACCTATCGGCGAAAAGTGAAATCAAACTTGAAACGCTCGAAAAAGTACGCGAACTCATGGACAAGCACGTTCCCGATGCCAAAGTCATTGGCTACGAGGAATTGATCGAGGGGCTTAAGCTGCCAGACCCGAATGATCGCCATGTATTGGCCGCAGCCATAAAATGTGGAGCCGACGCTATCGTGACACTGAACCTCAAAGATTTTCCTGAAGACGTACTTGCTGCTTACCAAATCGAATTGATTCATCCCGATGACTTTATTTTTTACCAGATTGATATGGCACCGGTTATCTGCACCAAGGTATTTCGCGACCAGCGGGCAGCCTTGAAAAATCCGCCGATGACAGTGGACGAATTTTTGATCAATCTACAAAAGCAACAATTGCCGCAGACCGTTTCAGCCCTTCGGCAATTCGCTGATTTGCTGTAAATTGACCAATAATCTGCATTGGGAATTCATTGAAAGCTATGAACGAAGCGGAAACCCGAGCAGAACATATAGACCCAGCCCTCAAAGCAGCGGGCTGGGGCGATATCGAAGGTAGCCGAATTCTTCGCGAACACAATATTACGCACGGGCGGCTACAAGGCGGCGGGCAACGCGCCAAAGCCGAAATTGCCGATTATGTGTTGGTGTATCGCAATACCAAATTGGCAGTGATTGAAGCCAAAGCCTGGGACAAGCCACATACCGAAGGCGTTGCCCAAGCCAAAAGTTATGCCGCTAAATTGGCCGTGCGCTATACCTATTCCACGAACGGGCAAGCCATTTACGGCATTGATATGCACACGGGTGCGGAAGCAGATATCACTTCCTACCCCAGCCCGGAAGAGTTATGGCAAAGCACCTTTGCCGAGGCCAATACTTGGCGTGACAAATTTGCCTTGGTGCCGTTTGAAGATAAAAGCGGCACTTGGCAAGGCCGTTACTATCAAGACATTGCTGTACAACGTGTTCTGGATGCAATAGCCAATGGCAAAGAACGCATTTTGCTGACGCTTGCTACTGGTACAGGTAAAACTTTTATTGCCTTCCAGTTGGCGTGGAAATTATTCCATAGTCGATGGAACTTGAGTGGCTGGAAAAATGGCGAGGCCACACGCCGGCCACGCATTTTATTTTTAGCGGATCGAAATATTTTGGCCAATCAGGCATTCAATGCATTTTCGGCTTTTCCGGAAGATGCCTTGGTACGTATTTCGCCCGATGAAATCAGTAAAAAGGGCAAGGTGCCCAAGAACGGCAGTATCTTTTTTACGATCTTTCAAACTTTTATGAGTGGACCTGATGGCGCTGCTTATTTTGGTGAATATCCAGAAGATTTTTTTGATTTCATCGTGATTGACGAATGCCATCGTGGTGGCGCGAAAGACGAAAGCAGCTGGCGAGAAATTCTGAAATATTTCAAACCTGCCGTGCAACTGGGTTTAACCGCTACACCAAAACGCAAAACCAATGCTGACACCTATGCTTATTTTGGTGAGCCGGTGTATAGCTATTCTTTGAAAGAAGGCATTAACGATGGCTTTCTAACGCCATTCAAAGTAAAACAATTTGCCACTACGTTGGATGATTACACCTATACCTCGGACGATGCGATTATTGAAGGCGAAGTAGTACCGGGCAAGCGTTATACCGAAAGCGATTTCAATAGAGTTATTGTGATACGCGAACGCGAAGCCAATCGCGTGAAATTATTCATGCAGATGATGGATCAGCGAGAAAAGACCTTGGTGTTTTGTGCCACGCAGGAACATGCGCTGATGGTGCGTGATTTGATCAATCAGAACAAAACCAGTAAGGACCCGAATTATTGTGAACGTGTGACGGCAGATGATGGCGCGCGAGGCGACCAGTTTTTACGCGAGTTTCAGGATAATGAAAAAACCATCCCCACCATTCTTACTACTTCACAGAAATTATCGACCGGTGTTGATGCCCGCAATGTGCGAAATATTGTTTTAATGCGGCCAATCAATTCGATGATCGAGTTCAAACAGATCATCGGGCGCGGCACCCGCATTTATGAAGGCAAAGACTACTTCACCATTTACGACTTCGTAAAAGCCCACCAGCATTTCAGCGACCCGGAATGGGATGGTGAGCCAGTTGATCCCGTGCCACCCACCATCTGTAAAAAATGCGGTGTGTCGCCGTGTATCTGCGATGAAGAGCCGCCGAAGGTTTGCGAAGTATGCAACAAAAGGCCATGCGTTTGTGAAAAACTGCCATGCGAAAATTGTGGACAGCAACCATGCATTTGCAAGAAAAAAGTGAAAGTCAAACTGGCCGATGGTAAAGAACGCCAAATTCAAAGCATGGTAGCGACCATGTTCTTTGGTCCGGATGGAAAGCCCATGTCGGCGGCACAGTTTTTGGAAAGCTTGTTCGGTGCATTGCCGGAGTTTTTCAAAGATGAGGACGAGCTAAGAAAACTATGGAGTGACCCTGAAACCCGTAAAACGCTAATGCTGGGTTTGGCCGATAAAGGTTTTGGCAAAGAAGCCTTACATGAAATGCAAAAAGCTATTGACGCTGAAAACAGTGATTTATTCGATGTGCTTGCTTATGTGAGATACGCGCTTGAGCCGATGTCGCGCGAGGCTCGTGCAAAACAAGCCAATGCCAAAATTAGTGCCACTGAAATTAACTACAAACAGCGTACCTTTCTTGAATTTGTACTTGGCCAATACGTTAAAGAAGGCGTGGACGAGCTGAGTACGGAAAAACTATCACCCCTGCTAAAACTTCGGTACAAAGCTATTTCAGACGCAGCACTTGAGTTAGGCAGCCCTGATCAAATCAGATCGGTGTTTGTTGAGTTTCAGCATTATCTTTATGACAAAGGTGTTTAATTTTCTTTAACTAAAGGGGGCTGGTTCATCTATTGCCCACCTTATGCCCGGTTCTGAATTTGAATTTATCCAGCACCACCGATTCGATGTCGCGGTTATTCACCGCTAATGGGATCAGGTTAACTTATTCAATACAACCGTGTCATAGCAATGCAGAACCATCTACTTCTCTTTCACGATTTTCGTCACAGCCTCCAGCGCTTTCAGGTCTTCGGCATCGGCGGCAATGGCATCTTCATTGCGGCGCTGCGTATCGAAATGCTCGTATCGCTCATGGGCAATGCTCTTTGCCTTTTCGTTACTGATATCGCCGGCGTTTTTCAGGATGGGGCGTTCGTTGAATGCCAGCAGCCGATCTACATTTTGGCGCCAGTAATCGAGTGTTAGTTGCTGCCGGTCTTTGGCGCGGAGCTCGGCTTGCTCCAGGAAAATAACCACGAGGCGATTGAGTGTGTCTATTTCTTCAGCGGAAAGGTAATTCTTGGCAACGATGACATCTTCCTTGCGTACCCGCTGACCTTTCCAGGTAGTCAATGCCATATTGGGCTGGTTGGCATCCGCTCGTGCGACGATAATTTGAGCAGCGGTTTTTTGGGTGACGGCATAGAGCAATTTGTTTTGCACTTCGGCGAAAAAGAGTTGGGCATCGCCATCGTCGCTAAGGTAATCGGCACTTAAGGCGAACAGGTCGCGCACCTTTTGATAGAAGCGTTTTTCGGAAGCGCGAATTTCGCGAATGCGGGCCAGCAATTCATCGAAGTAATCCCAGGCACCCGGGTTTTTCAGGCGCTCGTCATCCATGGTGAAACCCTTCACCAGATACTCTCCCAAATGGGCAGTCGCCCATTGGCGGAACTGGGTGCCGCGTTGCCCCTTCACGCGATAGCCGACGGCCAATATCATTTCGAGCCGGTAGAGTTTGGTGCGGTATTGTTTGTTGTCGGCGGCAGTTATTAAAGAATCCTTAATAACTGAATCTGGCGATAACTCTTGCTCATTCAATACGTTACGGATATGGATATTGACGTTGGGCACGGTGGTGCCGAAAAGTTCAGCGATCTCCAACTGTGAAAGCCACACGCTACCTTCTACGGTTCGAAGCTGGACCTTCGCCAAGCCATCGTCTGTTTGATAAAGAACTATTCCCGTGCTCAAGCATTAATCTCCTGCGACATTACAGACATTTCCATACAGAAATTAGTGTTTTCGATTGT
>JBDTTC010000217.1:0-4711 GCA_039930825.1 Arenimonas sp. | reverse complement strand
CCCGATACTCTGCCAATCAAACTCGATCGGCTCCCGACCCAATAAATCGTCAATGGCTACTTCACTGAGTTGAACGGGATCATGGGCATCCAGCCAGTCGGTATATCGACCAAGCTTTCTAAAAGGCATACCTATATCGTCGCAGAGTGAAACCACGCGTTTCAAGGCTAGGGTCTGATCAGTCGGCAACGCGATTACACATAGATCGGCTGCCGTTGCGCGGGCGATTTCCGCCAATTGGTCGATCCGCCCCAGAACCTTGACGCCCTGAATTTTGCGGCCCTTCAATTGCGGATCGTCATCTAGTAAACCGACGGTTTCATAACGACCGTCACTGGCTATATCCCGTAAAAAAACTTCAGCGGATCGTCCGGCACCTGCGACGACCACCCGCGTTGCATCGGTATGCTTTGAAGCGAGGCGTTGATCTTTCCATGCACGGTAAATCAGCCTTGGAGCACCCAGAAATACCATCAGACCCGGAACATAGAGCACGATAGTTTGCAAAGGTAGCCGTGAGAAATATCCCGCCAAGAAAAATGAAAGCAAGATAGCGCATAAGCCAAATACTGCAGCCCGAAAAATATTGCTCAAATCCGGCAAACTAGCAAAACGCCAAACGCCGCGATAAAGGCCGCTCCACCACAGCATCAATGCCTGCAGTATGAGAACCGCCAGAAGCTCGCAGTAGAATCCGGAGTTTGCATTCACGCCATCGCCACGCGAATAAAGCCATTCCAAGCCGGCCCACAGAAATGCCGTCATCATGAAGTCGTGCATGATGATAAGCAGGCGTGGCAGCAAGTAGGAAATGCGATACGATTTCGTCATTACGATTTTAAATTTTTCTTTTTTGAGCCGTTACCGGATTTTAATACAAAAAGCCTTAATGATTGGTGTAAAGCAAAGGCCATGAGAATAACTGCCGATAGCAGGATTCGCTGACTCATCTCGGAAACTTGCCTCCCGAAGCCTATGACTAAAATCACAAATATCGTCCACGCCGAATAGTACGAACAAACTGCGGCATGACTTTGACCATTTCGAATTAAATATTGGTAAAGATGGCTTCGATGTGCTTGCATCAATTTGTAACCAAGTACACCTCGTCGTATCAAGGTCAATACGGCATCAATCCAGAGAGCCGAGAGTAAACAAAGAATTTCCATTACGCTGCATTGGTTCTCGAAGTAAGCAAAAAAAGCTAGCCCGACAACTGCAGCACCCAGCACATGACTTCCTGCATCGCCCAGAAATACGCGTGCTACCGGAAAATTGAAAGGCAGGAAACCTAGACAAGTAGCTGCCAATGCGAGTGCGTAATAGTATGACTCGTTAGTGAAACGACTGAGCGCAAGAAAGCCAATTACAAATAGCAGGCTTTGCATTCCGATCATGCCATTGCTGCCGTCCATGAAATTCCAAATATTGACAAATAGCAGGTACGCAAATGCAATGACTGCTGCAACCAGTAAAGACATCGACAAATAAAACATACAAACGAGAAAAATAATCGATGCTGCAAACAGATGCAGAAACAATTTCCGGCCTGACGGAATCGGTATTAAATCATCCAGAAAACCAAGTACGGAAAACAGCACAATTCCCGTGATTATCAACACCCAATAATTATTGATGTCTGACGACGACGAATAAATCAGCATACTGACAAGGACCATCACTAGGGCAATACTTATACCGCCCGCCCTTGGAATAAATGCTTGATGCAGCCGTCGGCGCTCAGGCTGATCGTGAATTCCCTTTGCTTGCGCAATTTTTATCCAGCCCTTTGTTAGAAGAGCTGTCAAAAAAAATACCGTGATACTCAAGCCAAGGCTGAGCAGCATTGCTTAACTGGCCGATGTAAGTAGCGGCTTGATGGTGCCCCAATTCTTGCAGCTTGGGCATTGCCAGTGATGTGCACGCGCGCTAAACCCGCAACGCTGGCAGCGATAGCCGGGCGTATGAACCACTAGAAGATCGGTTATGTTTTTTATCGTCCGTAAGGCTTCCTGGGGATCGCCATGACCTTCAGACAGACTTAAATCAATCAGCGCAGCTTCACCGCGCACCGATGGGCGCTGCTGTAATTGTTTTGCAAGAAAGGTGTAAGCGGCGATTACGCCTTCGTCTTTTTGTATCAATTCAGACAGCGCCAGCAATGGCGATACGCCGGCATAGTGTTCGGTCATTTCGAGCAAGAAACTTCTCGCACGCGTCGTTTCGCCATTCCGCTCGTAGCTTGCCAACAAAGCCGGCAACACTTCAGGAAGATATTCGTAATCGTGCCGGACTACGCGTTCAAATGCTCGTATGGCGCCCGCGTCATCATTTTCAGCGAGCTCTATTTGCGCTTCCAGCATGCCGGCACGCACCGACTGGTTGTCTGCGGTATAGGCATCTGCAATTAGTTTGCGTGCTTCCTTGTGATCACCTTTAGAACGTGCCTGATCGGCAAGCTCACAATAGAAATGCGAGATGATCTTCGTCATCGATTCGCCACCGACTTCTTCGTACTTCTGTGCATACTCGATCGCCATATACCAGTCGCGTTCGGCCTGGGTAATCGAAATCAGATGACGCAGCGCCTGTGGCTTGAACACGCCCATTTCTACAAGGTCATTCAATAGTGTTTCTGCGCGATCTAGTAACCCGGCACGCATGTAGTCTTCGCCCAACGCCAGAACTGCACGGGTCTTTTGATCTTCACTCAGGCCATGTTTCGCAACCAGACTCTGGTGCATGCGGATCGCCCGATCCACTTCGCCGCGCCTTCTGAATAAATGACCGAGTGCAAATTGGGTTTCAATGGTGTCTTTATCTACTTCGGCAATTTGAAGAAAAATTTCTATCGCCTTGTCTTGTTGCTCGTTAAGTAAATAATTAAGGCCGCGAAAATAGGTATTCGACAGTCGCGTTACCTGGTTACCGCTTTTAATTTCACCACCGCGTCGGCCCAACAGCCAACCAGCAGCAGCAGCAGCAGGAATCATCAACAGCCATGCTGCATTGGTCATCATGGTGCGTTATTTCCTTCGGTCACGATTTTTGCTGCAGCTTTTTCCGCTTTTGCCAGAGCGCTTCGCATTGGCCAGACGACTGTTGCCAGTACTACCAGGCCACCCAGCAAACAGCCGAGCAACAATACCAGTAACACCGTTAAACCGATGCTGGCCTGTAATGTCGTAAAAAATAAATCGATGTGCATGACATCACGATTCAAGGCACCAAAGATGATGCCCAACATGACGAAAGCAAGTGCTAATAAAGTTCTGAGTAATGGCATCGGTCATTCCACCGCAGGTGAGAACAGCTTACCTGAGTTGATCAGCTTTTGACGGCAGTCAAGGAAGCGTTTACGCGGTCGCGTAATTCTTTGCCAGGTTTGAAATGAGGTACATGCTTACCCGGAAGTGCGACAGAATCGCCAGTCTTCGGGTTGCGGCCCAAACGGGGTGGGCGAAAATGTAGCGAAAAACTGCCGAAGCCACGAATCTCAATGCGTTCGCCATCAGCCAAAGCATTGCTCATCATTTCCAAAATGGTTTTCACCGCCATATCGACATCATCTGACTTCAGATGCATCTGGCGCTTCGAAAGAATTTCGATGAGTTCCGATTTCGTCATTTTGTAAACTCTATTCCAATAAGAAACGATGGCCCGGAAACCGGGCCATCGTTGTAGTGCTTATTCGCCTTTGTTCATCATTTGTTCGCGCAGAAGCGCGCCCAACTGAGTAGTGCCGCTGGAGGCATCCGCTGCTTTGTTGACTTCGGCCATCGACTCGGCCACATCGGCTTCGTCTTTTGCACGAATTGACAATTGCATGGTGCGACCTTTGCGATCCATACCGATGAATTTGGCTTCGACCGTGTCGCCCACTTTCAGATGCTGCGAAGCATCTTCAATGCGCTCTTTGGCGATGTCGTTGGCTTTGATATAACCTTCCAGGCCGTCGGACAATTCAATGGTGGCGCCTTTAGCGTCAACTTCCTTGACGGTACCGGTAACGATGGCACCCTTCTGGGTTGTTGCTGCGAAGGTACCCATCGGGTCTTGTTCCATTTGCTTGACGCCGAGCGAAATGCGCTCGCGTTCCGGATCAACGGCCAACACGACTGCTTCCAGGTTGTCGCCTTTCTTGTAGTTGCGAGCGGCTTCTTCGCCAGTCGAACTCCAGGAAATGTCGGACAAGTGAACCAGACCGTCGATGCCGCCATCCAGACCGATGAAGATACCGAAATCGGTGATCGATTTGATTTGACCGGAAACTTTGTCGCCTTTCTTGAAGATGGCAGCAAAAGCCTCCCATGGATTAGGAACGCATTGCTTGATACCGAGCGAAATACGGCGACGCTCTGCATCAACGTCCAGCACCATCACTTCAACATCGTCGCCCAATTGGACAACTTTGGATGGGTTGACGTTTTTGTTGGTCCAATCCATTTCGGAAACGTGGACCAAGCCTTCAACACCTGGTTCGATTTCAACGAAGGCGCCGTAATCGGTCACATTCGAGACTTTACCGAACATACGGGCATTGGCCGGGTAACGACGAGCGATGTTATCCCATGGATCTTCGCCCAATTGTTTCAGGCCAAGGCTGACGCGGTTACGTTCGCGGTCATACTTGAGAACGCGGACTTGCAGTTCTTCGCCAACGTTGACGACTTCAGACGGATGACGGACGCGTTTCCACGCCATGTCGGTG
>JBDTTC010000216.1:0-7039 GCA_039930825.1 Arenimonas sp. | reverse complement strand
AAAAGGCTTTGAGCGACTCGTGAGCCTTTGCAAGGTGCGGCATTCGAAGGTGGAAACCGGCCAATTCGGCGCCAATATGAAGGTTCGGCTAGTCAATGAGGGTCCAGTCACCTTTTGGCTGGAAACCTAAGCCTAAAAATAACCTGATTCAAATCAATAACTTGCCGCTCAAGTCCAGCTTCCTATATAATGCTGGGTTCATTCACGTCTGCGGCTTTTTTTCAATGAGCATCGATCGTCCGACGCAACAGTCCGATATTAAACTACTCATCAGCAAAGGTCTCGAGCAAGGTTATTTAACCTACGCCGAGGTCAATGACCATTTGCCCGATGACATCGTCGATCCAGAACAGATCGAAGACATTATCGGCATGATCAATGGCATGGGTATCGAAGTGCATGAAGTTGCGCCCGATGCCGAAACCCTGCTCTTGTCCGATTCCACACCCGTGCAAAGTGCCGACGATACCGTAGCCGCTGAAGAAGCTGCCGCTGCATTGACTGCGCTGGATACCGAAGGCGGCCGCACGACTGATCCTGTACGCATGTACATGCGTGAAATGGGTACAGTTGAATTGCTAACCCGCGAAGGCGAAATAGCCATCGCAAAACGTATCGAAGAAGGCCTGGGCCAGGTTCATGCCTCGCTCGCCAGCTTCCCGTGGTCGATTCAATTATTGCTAGAAGATTACGATCTTCACCTCGAAGGCAAAAAACGTTTGGCCGAAGTAGTCAGCGGCTTTCTTGATCTCGAGCCACCAGTAGAAGAAATTCCAGCTGAAGCGCTTGATGAAAACGCCGAAATCGCAGTAGAAGAAGTGGTCGAAGGCGATGGTGACGACGAAGAAACAGCCGTTGTCGATACCGGCCCTGATCCGCTCGAAGTAGCCCGTCGCATGGATATTCTGAAAGTCCTGCACGGCAAATTCCTGAAACAGCATGCCAAAGGCGGCTCTGCCGATAAGAAAACATTGCAAATTCGCGAAGAAATGGCCGAAGAATTCCTCCGCCTGAAACTTCCGAACGTGCAGATGGATAATTTCGTCCGCAAATTGCGTGAAGTGGTCAATTCGATCAAAGATCACGAACGCCGCATCATGGACATCTGCACCCGTCTGGCAAAAATGCCGCGTAAAGATTTTCTGCGCGCTTGGCCTGGCAATGAATTGAACACCTTGTGGGCCGATGACGTTATCCGCCGCAAACAAAAATGGTCGTCCGGCGTGCGTGAGCACAAAGACGATATCGTTGCCGAACAGGAAAAACTGTCAGGCATCGAATCTTCCTTGCATCTTTCTCTGGCCGATATCAAGGAAATCAGTCTCGCGCTGATCCGCGGTGAAGCCAAGGCCCGCAAAGCCAAAAAAGAAATGGTCGAAGCCAACTTGCGTCTGGTGATTTCGATTGCGAAAAAATACACCAATCGAGGCTTGCAATTCCTCGATCTGATTCAGGAAGGCAATATTGGTTTGATGAAAGCCGTCGATAAATTCGAATATCGCCGCGGCTACAAGTTCTCGACTTATGCCACCTGGTGGATTCGTCAGGCTATTACCCGTTCGATTGCCGATCAGGCCCGCACCATTCGTATTCCGGTGCACATGATCGAAACGATCAACAAGCTCAACCGTATCTCCCGCCAGATGTTGCAGGAAATGGGTCGCGAAGCGACGCCGGAAGAATTGGCCAAGAAAATGGAAATGCCGGAAGACAAAATCCGCAAAGTCCTGAAAATTGCCAAGGAACCGATCTCGATGGAAACCCCGATTGGCGACGACGAAGACTCGCATCTGGGTGACTTCATCGAAGACACCAATGTCGAATCCCCGATGGAAACCGCGACCAATATCGGTCTGCGTGAAACCGTTGGCGATGTTCTTGCCGGTCTGACACCACGCGAAGCCAAAGTGCTGCGCATGCGTTTCGGCATCGACATGAACACCGATCACACGCTGGAAGAAGTCGGCAAACAATTCGACGTTACCCGCGAACGTATTCGTCAAATCGAAGCTAAAGCACTACGCAAATTACGCCACCCAAGTCGCTCGGAACAACTCCGCAGCTTCCTCGATCTGGAATAATTCGCAAAAGATCAGAGCCCCGCATTGCGGGGCTTTTTTTTGGATCGGAAATCGCAATTAAAGGTTTCCCAATTGCTCCGCAGCAGCGATAATAATCACTGTCGGGCCTATAGCTCAATTGGTTAGAGCAGCGAACTCATAATTCGTTGGTTCCAGGTTCAAGTCCTGGTGGGCCCACCATTCCGTGCAAAAAACAAAGCGGTGTTGCGCGTTCACCCAAAGATTGACCCTTTGGCCATACTTTGGGTAAATCACCCCATAAATTGGCCAGACCAATATCTCCATCTACTTGCTTCAACCACTGAGTGTTCTGTAAACCATTGTCGTCAGCTTTGGTCAATTGATGATTTAAAAAAGATATTGTGACTTCGCCGTTTGCAAGCGTCAGAGCGATAATTTATAAAAATTGTGCGTTTATCATTCGGATGCAAAACTAATTTTGCGACTAACCTCATCCGTCTCCAAATGATGGCCAAGAAATATTCTCCATTTAGTGAGGGTTTCTGCAAACTTTCTCAAACCGCTTGACGCAACCCTAAACAGGCGTATCATTTTACTCATCGGATAGACCGATGAATGCAACACAACCCTGAGGGATTCTCATGGATTTTGAATATCTAGTTTTTATTGGGCGTTTTGAGCCCTTTCATAATGGTCACGCCGCCGTAGCGCGATACGCTCTGACTAAAGCCAAAAAACTTATCTTTCTTGTCGGTTCAGCCGACACACCTCGTACTATCAAGAATCCATGGACGGTTGCCGAACGTGCGGTGATGATTCAAAGCGCGCTGGCTGAATCAGCTGATCGCTTGATCATTCGCCCGCTGCGGGATCATTTGTATAACGAAAGTCTCTGGATTGCCAATGTGCAACGCGCTGTTAACGATGCCATCAAAGCCGATGGCTGTGATGCCACTACAGCGAGCGTGGGCTTGATCGGCAAAGACAAAGACGCTTCAAGCTATTACCTGAAAGAATTTCCGCAGTGGCCTTTGGTAGATGTGAAACACACCGAAACATTGTCAGCGACTGAGCTGCGTCGCTACATGTACGAAGCCAACCAAATCAATAGCCATGGTGCCTTGATGCTGGTGCGTGCCAATGTGCCGGGCCCGGTTTTTGAAATGCTCGAAGCCTTCCGCAAAAGCTCGCCTGTCTTCAAACAATTGGTGCTGGAGCATCAGTTTATTGAAACCTATCGCCATGCCTGGAGTACTGCGCCTTATCCACCCACCTTTGTGACTACCGATGCCGTTGTCGTGCATTCGGGGCACGTATTGTTGGTCAGAAGAAGAGCAGAACCGGGCAAAGGTTTATGGGCATTGCCTGGCGGCTTTGTCGGACAAGACGAAACTTTGCAGGATGCGTGTTTGCGCGAGCTGCGCGAAGAAACCAGATTGAAAATTCCGGCTCCGGTATTGAAAGGCTCGATCAAAAACGAACACGTATTTGATCATCCCGAACGCAGCTTGCGCGGCCGCACCGTTACCCATGCTTTCCATTTCGATTTCGTCGCCGGTGAATTACCCGAAGTACGCGGCAGTGACGATGCCGACAAGGCACGCTGGATTCCGGTCAGCGAGGCGCTCGAAATGGGCACGCAATTATTTGAAGATCATCTCCATATTCTGGAATTTTTCCTGGGCCGGGGTTAATCGGTCACACCGCTGGCGGATAGACCGCCGGCTTTTTTAGACGAGAAGGAGTTTCCGTCATGCAATGCTTAAACAATCTGCTGTTAAATACCGATAGCTACAAAGCCAGCCACTGGCTGCAATATCCACCCAATACGGATGCGACTTTTTTCTACATCGAATCCCGTGGTGGTTTGTATGACCGCACCGTGTTTTTTGGTTTGCAGGCGATATTGAAAGAATATCTCGCCAAGCCAATTACCCATGTCGATGTTGATGAAGCCCGCGATTTTTTCGCCGGCCATGGCGAACCGTTCAATGAAAGCGGCTGGCGCTATATCGTCGATCACCACAAAGGTTTATTGCCGGTACGAATTCGTGCGGTACCCGAAGGCACTGTTGTGCCGACGCACAACGCACTTGTCACGATTGAATCGACCGACCCCAAAGCTTACTGGGTGCCTTCGTATATCGAAACCTTGCTGCTGCGTTTGTGGTATCCGGTTACCGTTGCCACGATCAGCTGGCACGCCAAGCAAACCATCCGGCAATTTCTGGAACGAACCAGTAATGATCCTGTTGGCCAGCTGCCTTTCAAACTGCATGACTTCGGTGCACGCGGCGTATCGAGTGCCGAATCGGCAGCACTCGGTGGTGCGGCGCATTTAGTGAATTTCATGGGCACCGATACCGTGTCGGGTGTGTTGGCCGCCAAGGCCTATTATCACGAACCGATGGCGGGCTTTTCGATTCCGGCAGCCGAGCACAGCACGATTACCAGCTGGGGTCGCGAAAACGAAGTCGAAGCGTATCGCAATATGCTCAAGCAATTCGGCAAACCCGGTGCGATCGTTGCGGTGGTGTCGGATAGCTACGATATTTTCCATGCGATTCGCGAACACTGGGGCAAAACACTCAAAGACGAAATCATTGCTTCGGGTGCCACCGTGGTTGTGCGTCCCGATTCGGGTGACCCGGTCGCTGTAGTGCATCAGTGCATTGAATTGCTCGATGAAGCCTTTGGTCATACTGTCAATGGCAAAGGTTTCAAAGTGTTGAATTACGTTCGCGTGATTCAAGGCGATGGCATCAACCCCAACAGTATTCGAGCCATTCTCGAACGCATCACCAGCGCCGGCTATGCGACAGACAACGTGGCCTTCGGCATGGGTGGCGCGCTGCTACAACAACTCAATCGCGACACACAAAAATTCGCCTTGAAATGTTCGGCAGCTCGCATCAATGGTCACTGGATCGATGTTTACAAAGATCCGATTACCGATAAAGGCAAGCAAAGTAAACGCGGTCGCATGACGTTGCTGAAACATCGCGAATACGGCACCTTCAAAACCGTACCGGTACCAGCAGAAGCGGCCTCGTTGGATGAAGTCGTGAAACCGCTGGGCTACGAAGATGCACTCGTCACCGTCTGGGAAGACGGCCACATCGGCAATGACTGGACCTTTACCGAAGTGAGAGCACGCTCCAACGCTGCTCGACTTTAACTCGCGTCACTTCAAATCAAACACCCACGGCCTGACGAAACCAGGCCGCACGGGACCATTTTATCTTGCGCTTTGAGCGCGACCAAGGAGTACATCCATGTTGGGATTCAATTACGTCAAATCATCACCAAGTAACTATGTTCTGCAATATCACAATGGCCAAATTGTTCGTGAAGGTGTGGGCTTGGCCTTCTTCTATTTTGCTGCACGTTCCACACTGGTGAGTGTGCCGATGAATTCGGTCGATGTGCCCTTCATGTTTGAAGAAATCACGCGAGATTTCCAGGCTGTCACATTGCAGGGCCAAGTAAGTTATCGCATTCATCAACCTCGGCAATTGGCCGAACAGCAAGACTTCAGTTTGCTGGCGAATGGCACTTATGCTTCGGAAGATCCACAGCGATTGCCGGTGCGCGTGCTCAATGCGGTGAAAGCACAATTCCGCACCTTGCTACAGGAGCTCGATCTTCGCAATGTTTTACAGGCTACCGAGCGCTTATCGCAATCGGCCAAGCAAGGCCTGAGCGCAGCGCCAAATTTAATATCGCTAGGTATTGAAATTGGTGCCTTGAGTTTATTGGCGGTGAAGCCTAATCCGGAAACCGCACGTGCGCTGGAAGCACCAATGCGAGAAGAAATTCTCAAACAAGCCGACGATGCGACGTATGTTCGACGCAATGCCGCTATTGAACAGGAACGCAGCGTTAAGGAAAACGAGTTGCGCAGTGAATTGCTTATCGAGCAGAAGAAACGTCAGGTGCGCGAAACCCAGGTGGAATCGGAGCGTGTCATCCTCGAAAAGAAACAGCAAATCGAAGTGCAGGAATTGGCAGGCAAAGTACAGCTTGAACAACAGAATGGCGAGCTGGTGCAACTACAAGCAGAAAACCAAAAACGTGAGGCCGATGTCCGTGCTTATGGTTTGCAAACCACTGTGGATATTCTCAAAGCTCTGGATGCCAAATCGCTGCAAGCCTTGATGATGGGACAAGCCAGCCCCGAGATGATTATGGCCTTGGGATTTTCAAACTTGGCTGATAACGCTGCCAAGATTGGCGAGTTCAACTTTTCGCCAGATTTATTAAAGCAATTGGCCGGCCGCAAAGGGTAAGCGCCATGAATGATTCCGATCGCAAAATAATCCTGGTGACGCGTACCACGCGTCTCCAGGAATTGGTCGCACGCTATAACACGGTCGAACAGGCGCGTTTTCAGGCCGAGCATCTGGGCATGGATTTTGCCGATTTTCTGGAAGAAGATCGGATCTATCACGCCGCCGTATCGAAGGTGGAAAGCGGCCTTGCACAGCACGGGCGATTGCAGCGTCTGGATCGCCAGTTCTTGCCAAACTTTCTTTTTCCACCGCAGTGTCTGGTCGTGGTATTGGGGCAAGATGGACTGATCGCCAATACGCTTAAATATCTGAAGGGTCAGGTCTTACTTGGCATTAATCCCGATCCGGCAAGATTCGATGGTGTGCTGTTGCCTTTCAATGTCGATGATTTCTCGAAAGTCATGCCGGAAGTATTACGGGGAAAGCGTCCGGTTCGCGACATCACCATGGCACGAGCGCGACTCAACGATGGCCAGGAATTGCTGGCCGTCAACGACCTCTTCATTGGCATGCGTAATCATGTGTCGGCACGTTATGAATTGGATTTTGGCAAACAGCACGAACGCCAATCGTCCAGTGGCATTATTGTTTCAACAGGATTGGGATCGACCGGTTGGTTACGCAGTGTATTGACTGGCGCTGTCGCACTGGCCGGTGGTAAATCCAATCAGCGGATGCAAAGCCTGCGCGAAAAAGGATTCTCCT
>JBDTTC010000215.1:0-8175 GCA_039930825.1 Arenimonas sp. | reverse complement strand
TGACCCCTACCATGTCAAGGTAGTGCTCTACCGCTGAGCTAACCGCCCGAATCGAGCTGGGCATTTTAGCTTAGTACAGGCATGGCAGGCAAATGAAATGTCTTGAGGCCTTATCCGGAGGGGTTCACACTATTGCAGCAAGGTTTCATCGCTAACACCCGCGCGACCCGGCTGATCACAGGCAAGCCCTTTCGTCATGATTTTCTGCAGCATAGGTAACTGCGGTTTATCGGTTGGCGTGAGTATGCCGTCCTTATCCAGACCCTGCCAGAGCGCCAAAGCCTCGGCAGCCCAGGCGCACCGCAGGCTTAACTTGCCGGTCACTAAGGTTCGATCGCCCAATGCCACCGCAAGATCGCGTCGCGCAGCCGGTGCATTGGGACTGGCGACATAGCGTTCGCGCGAATATTTCAGGGCTTCATCCAGATGCATGGCTGCTTCCGGGCCTTTGCCACTTTGCAAATAAGCCATACCGACCCGCTTATTGGAAGCCGCCACATCACGTTGATATTCGGATTGGCTTGGTGCTTTTTTCTGTAAGGCGACATTAGTCTCCAACCCGGCCCTATAGTCAGCAATAGCTTCATTGGTTCGCTGCATCGCCAGCAGAACATCACCGCGCTTGCTATGCATTAACGCTACATTGCGGAGCGAGCGTAAATCACTAGGATCGATACGCGCCATTCTATTGGCAACTTCAAGCCCCCTGCTCATGGCGTCCAAGGCTTCTTCCTTATGACCAGACCAGTCCAGAATTTCTCCCCGCTTGGACTGAGTGGTGATATAGCCATGGGCATAGTGATTATCATTGGGCGCTTTTTTCATATTCGCCTCGTCAATGACCAAGGCAAGTTCTATTTCCTTTGTTGCTTCCGGATAACGTTCCAGCCAGGCCAGTACGTCGGCACGATGTGTGTGACAGACACTTGCCGAATCCAGCAGGCTCGGGTCTTTCGCCGCTTCAATTACCCGAGCGTTACAAACGCTGTCGTAAGTAGCCAGCGACTCTTTCAATTGCCCGTTCCAAAACTGCACGTCGCCCATACCAATGACGGCACTGTCATGTTGAATCGCAACCACTTTGCTTGGGTTGCGCTTAAGCTCGGCTTCAAACAAGGGAATCGACGCCGCGTAGGCCATTTTAGAAAGTTTCAGATCATCGTCCCAAAAGGCAAACGTTCCACGTGCCGACAACGTTCTTGCCAACTCCAAAGACAGTCTCGGGTCCCTGGGTCTCAGCGCCAAGGCCCGACGCGATAACTCTTCAGCCCGCTGAAAATGCTGCCTTGCTGCCGGCGTGTCGCCAATGTTCGGATTCTGCGGATTGCCGGTAATATCGCCAAGCCTGCGCTCCACCAACGCCATATCGGCGAGTAAATCGGGATCATCTTGCGCATCGGCACCGAGGTCCTGCAAATATTTTCTGGTGCGCGCCACCAATTGTTTTCGTGCCTCGATAGTGCCGGGCACGCTTGCCAACTGGTCCTGAAATTCAAACAGAACGTCTTTCACTAATGCGCGGGACAAATCAAAACGTTTCTGTGCCAGCACACGTTGCTGTTCGGCGACACGCGCCTGCCAGACTGTCGATATAAAACCACCTGCGAATGTAAGCAGCAAGGCAACACCTGCAGCAACGCCCAACCAGTTTCTTCTGGCCCAGCGTGTTGCCCGGTAACTGAAATTCCCCCGTCTTGCCGTTACCGGCTCGTGCGCCTGATAGCGGTGAATGTCTTCGATTAATTCGCGCGCCGAGCCATAACGCGCCGCCGGCTCATGGCGCAGGCATTTCAATACGATATCGTCCAAGTCGCCCTGGAGGTTGCGCGCACGTTTTTTTCGTTCGGATTCATCGCCTGACATCTGCATCAAAACTGCGCGACTGGGTTTATCCGGACTTGTCGTTTCAATGGCCTGCAGTTGCGAATGCACGTTGGTTGCCTGCGAATGCAAAACACGGCCACTTAGCAAACGATAAAGCAAGGCACCGAGCGAATAGATATCGCTAGCCACGGTAATCGGTTGACCGGTCATTTGCTCCGGACTTGCATAGTGCAAAGTGAAAGCCTGCGTCTTGGTTTGATTGTCGTTGGCAGTCCCGAGTTCGATTTCTTTGGCGATACCGAAGTCCAATAATTTCGATTGGCCATCTCCAGCCACCAACACATTCGCCGGCTTGATGTCGCGATGCACAATCAGAGCACGATGTGCATGATCAATTGCAGCACACACCTGCAAAAAAAGTTCGAGAATTTTTTCCAGGGCTAATCCGTCGCAATAGACATCAATCGCGACGCCATCAACATATTCCATCACCAGATAAGGACGACCATCATCGGTTTCACCACCATCAAGCAAGCGGGCGATATTGGGATGGTCTAGCGTTGCTAATGCTTGTCGTTCGCGCCGAAACCAGGCGACGGCATCACGGTTTCCTAAAAACGTGGCAATGAATTTGATCGCTACTTTTTTTGAATATGCCGCATCGGCGCGTTCGGCTAGCCAGACCTCGCCCATTCCGCCCTGTCCAAGTAGCCGCAACAAACGATAAGGACCAATCCTGGCGGTATCGCCTAGCGTTCGAGTACCGGTACTGTTCGACACATCCATCTGCACGACCTGAGTTGACGGCATGGAGTTTTCATTGAGCAACGCGCGCACTTGCCTGGCTTGCTCTGGCGATTGGCTTTCCAATTCACGCAGCCATTGTTGGCGAGCCGGTTCCGCCAGACTCAAGGCCTCGCGTAGTAATGCCCCGAGATGATTATCCGCCGCATCTGTCATCGCACTCTCCTCCGCTGATTCTGCGGGGTGAAGCTATTGCATGCAAGCCGTCAGGCGTTACTAATCATCAAAACCTTAAGTCGCTGAATTTCGTCCCGTATTTGCGCTGCTTTTTCAAATTCAAGATCCTGCGCATGCTTGTACATCTGGTTTTCCAGCTGCTTCAATTGACCGGCGATTTTAGCAGGGCTCATAGTCGAATATTTTGCCGAATCATCCGCTACTTTCTGACCTTGTTTATTTTTGATGATTGCCAGCTCTGGCCTTGCACCTTCCATCACGTCGGTAATTTCCCTGACGATGGTGGTCGGCACGATGCCGTACTCGAGATTATATTCAACCTGCTTCTTGCGACGACGATCAGTTTCATCGATTGCCGCCTGCATCGACTTAGTCATTTTGTCGGCATACAAAATCGCATGCCCTCGAACGTTCCGAGCTGCACGTCCGATGGTTTGAATCAGCGATCCTTTCGAACGCAGAAAGCCTTCCTTGTCGGCATCCAGAATGGCCACCAAAGAAACCTCCGGCATATCCAACCCCTCGCGGAGCAAGTTAATGCCGACAACCACATCGAAAACGCCAAGCCGCAAATCGCGAATAATTTCGACGCGCTCCACCGTCTCAATATCGGAATGCAAATAACGAACCTTGACCTGATGTTCGGATAAATAATCGGTCAGGTTTTCTGCCATGCGTTTGGTCAGCGTTGTCACGAGGACACGATCACCCATCGCGACACGCTTGTGAATTTCCGACAGTAAATCGTCTACTTGTGTCGCGACTGGCCGAATCTCGACTTCCGGATCAATCAAACCAGTAGGCCTGACCACTAACTCAATCACCTGTTCGCCGGAATGTTGCAACTCATAGTCGCGCGGTGTAGCCGACACATAAACGGCGCGCGGCGCGCGGCGTTCCCATTCTTCAAACATCAGCGGTCTATTATCGAGTGCAGATGGCAAACGAAATCCGAAGTTCACTAGTGTCTGCTTGCGGGAACGGTCGCCTTTGTACATCGCGCCTAACTGCGGAATCGTGACGTGCGATTCATCAATGACCAACAAAGCATCAGGTGGCAAATAATCATAAAGACACGGCGGCGGCTCACCCGGCATATGGCCAGTCAAATGACGCGAATAGTTTTCGATACCACTGCAAAAACCGACCTCGGCCATCATCTCGATATCAAACTGAGTTCTTTGCGCCAATCGCTGTGCCTCGACTAATTTGTTTTCGGCATAGAAATATTCCAGCCGCTCTTTCATTTCGTCCTTGATGGTATTGATGGCATCAAGCACCGTGCGGCGTGTCGTGACGTAATGCGATTTCGGATAAAGCGTAAAGCGCGGCAGCTTCTGGTAAACCTCGCCAGTCAGCGGATCAAACATCGCGATATTTTCAATTTCGCCATCGAATAATTCGATCCTGACTGCCGTATTGTCGGACTCTGCTGGATGCACATCAATAATCTCACCCCGCACGCGGTAATTGGCGCGACGTAATTCAGTGTCATTTCGCGTGTATTGCATCTCGGTCAAACGGCGAATCAGTTCGCGCTGGTCGATCTTGTCGCCACGAACTAGGTGTAAGCACATCCGGAAATATTCGTTTGGGTCACCCAGACCGTAAATCGAGGAGACTGTCGCAACGATAATAACGTCGCGTCGTTCGAGTAAGGCCTTGGTCGCCGACAAACGCATTTGCTCGATATGTTCGTTGATGCTGGAATCTTTTTCGATAAAAGTGTCGCTCGATGCGACATAGGCCTCCGGCTGATAATAGTCGTAATAGCTAACGAAATATTCAACTGCATTGTTCGGAAAGAAACTTTTGAATTCACCATAAAGTTGTGCCGCCAATGTTTTATTGGGGGCTAATACCAATGTCGGCTTCTGCACGGACTGAATCATGTTGGCGATCGTGAATGTCTTGCCCGAGCCTGTTACCCCAAGCAAGGTTTGGTGTGCCAAACCGGCTTCGAAGCCTTCAATCAAGCGAGTAATCGCCTGCGGTTGGTCGCCAGCAGGTTGAAAGGGAGACACAAGCTCAAAACGATCAGTCATGGAGAGCGCCGAAAATTCAAACCACCAGTATAGCCCGCGCCTGTGATTGCCATGGCAATGACCCCACGGATTTGTCGGGAAATTCCTACATGACCTGGGGAAACAAGCTGATAAAAAACCCTGCGTGCCGAATCCAAACTATGAATACATTCACATTCCGGAGGATTCATGAATAGGCAGACGGGTTTTACTTTGATGGAGTTATTGATAGCGATTGCAATAGTGGCAATCATTTTTGCCATCGCCATTCCTAGTTATGCGGGTGCTATGGCGCGAGCGAATATGGGGGCCGCCGAGTCAGCCATTTTCAATTCCGTCAACAATGCGACCAACTTTTCATTCATAGGCGGGACAAGAGTAGTTTTATGCCCGAGTTCCGACGGCAATGTTTGCCTCAACTCTTTCGACTGGAGTCATGGCTGGCTGGCATTCGAAGATACGAATGCCAATCGAGAACATGATTCCAACGACAGAAAACTGACCCGTGTTGAAGAAATGCCCCCCGAATTGCATATTTTAACCAGTGAGGGCAGAACCCGTATCGCCTTCCAATCCGGCGGCGGTAATTTTGGTTCAAATGCACATTTCAAACTTTGCGATGATCGCAACCCGCAGCGCGCACGCTCTTTGTTCCTGAGTAATAACGGGCGGATACGGGTCGCCGAAAGCCCCCAAACTACCTGCGCAGAGTGATTTTTACGAAAATTGAGTTGACGTATCAGCGCTATCATCGCAAAATACGCGCCTTGCCTGAATAGCTCAGCTGGTTAGAGCACTTGACTGTTAATCAGGGGGTCGTTGGTTCGAGTCCAACTTCGGGCGCCATATCAAATAAAAAAGCCTGCTTCTGCAGGCTTTTTTATTTGCATTGAATTTGTTAATCGGCTCATATTTCTTTAATAAAAAAGGCCTGCTTAAAGCAGGCCTTTTTATATCTTAAACAGACGAAATTACTTCGACCAACACTCTGTTGCTGTAGCAGCCGTACCCGATTCGGTTTTTGCCCCAGTCTGATCTACTGTCAAAACACCACACAATGTATCTTTAGACAATTGCCGACCAATTGGCGTGGCTCGCACGGTGTAAGTGGTTGCCGTCATTACGGAAAGTGTCATTGTATAGGAAGTCACCAGGTCGGTGCGGCAGCTCAAGGCGGGCATTGCGTTCGCAACACCGCCCGTCGTCACGTTGTATGCCAAGTTGGTGGTGTAGAAGCGTTCCATAAACTGGGCAGCTTCCAACATGCAGCCAGTCATCGCTTTTCTATTCGTCTTGACGACCGAATTTTCATAACTCGGGATTGCTATTGCGGCCAGTATTCCGATGATCGCGACAACGATCATCAACTCAAGCAATGAAAACCCGCGTTGGGAGGTGGCTCTTATCAAGCCACCTTTATCACTGCTTGCAACACTGGATTGCAGGGAAATAGTCATACATTAATCTCCAATAATTTCACGCCATGAGATACGGCCAGAGTTGGAAGGGTTATTCACCCGCACCGTTGCAGTCGTACCGAGTGAACCACCGGCCACCAAAATATCCGAAATAACGGATGGATTACTTGGCATGTAGATACCCAGATCAACCGAGCCTACTGGAATTGTTCCTGCTCCGTATGTCAGGGAATCATCAGAGAAGTTTCCGTTTCCGTTTAAGTCGAATGGAGATTCGGCACCTGCAAAACCACTCGATCCGGTAAAGGCATCGACGGCATTCACGAATCCGGTACCACCTGAGGCACAGGGGTCGCTACTTGGAATGATACTGGAAGCAAACAGCGTACCGCTTGATACAAAAGGATCGCCGATCATACGTTCACCGACGGCCGTGCCAGGCGGATTCGGCGGCGTAAGCAGATCGATATACCAGCCTCGCATTCCCGCCATGTCACCAGCAACTGCCGTCTCGAAACCACGCACCAGTTTGCCGGAAACAGTGCCAGCCACCACAATCTTGCGCTGTTTAAGAACAGTCCGGTTAGGGATTACCGTACCTGCATCGATCAGGCCATACCATGTCTGAATTGCGAGACTGGCAGGGTCGCCGGATTCAAGATAACGACCCGTGCCAAAGAACACCCAGGTTTCAAAAGTCGTTGGCTCCAATGCAACCGACATACCACCCGATATTGGCTGGCGATTTCCGAGTGAATCTTTGGCAACGAACATCGCCGCACCCGAGTTCGCAACGGCCCAACTTGACGCTGTGGCACTTGTCAGGTCGAACTTCCAGACATTACCGAGCAAGTCGCCGGCATAGACATAATCCACGGTGCCGTTGCCGTCTGCATCCCAACCACGTGGGGCGGATAACCCATTATTGCCAGTTGCAGCGGCAGGAACAATTTTCTTGATTACTGCACCTGTTGTTATGTTGAGAATGAACAATGCTGCACCGTCATTCACACTGTTCAAGCCATTGCTGACCAACACACCGGTATTACCATCATTGAGTTTAACGATTACCGGCCTGCTGATTACCTGGCCCATATCCGCATCACCGGCTTGCTCCCACATTACTTTGGAGTAATCGAAACTTGCAGGAGTAGTAACATTTAAGCCGAACACGCCCTTGCCGCCACGTCCCAAGGCACCCACCAAATAATTATTGCTTGGTGTTTGAACGCGGGTCGAAACCACAATCGGGCCATCGACAAAGAAGCGATGGTCGTAGGCAGGCGCCGTGATATAGCTCAGCGACTTAAGATCAGGCAAGTTCAAACCACCAGGAATATAGGCGAACTGCTCGACACCATTTACTGCATTGAATGCATGCAACATACCATCGTTGGCGCCTACATAAATCGTGTCCGTGTCCTGCACATAGGCAGGCGACGAATTGATGATGTCACCCAGAATCGAGATGCGATCACGGAACACACCAGTCGTACCTGGAGGATTGTTTTGCTGCTCGTTTGTCCTTACACCACGAATATAGTTTGCAACGGGAAGTGTAAGCGCCGTTGTTTGGGCAGCGGTCGGGAAAGTTGCTCCGCCGGTACCGTTCCAAGTCAGAATGTTGCGCGATGCAGCAGCTGGAATCAACGATGCCGAAGCCCATGCCGCAGTAGAACCAACACCTGCAGAAGTAATCGGGAAGGCTTTCAATTCACCGGTCCATTGACCGCTGACATAACTCGCCAGATAAATTCGTGTATTCGAGTTAAGCGAAAAGCTATTGGCAGACACATTCGAGTTCGAACCTGTCTTTGCCACGATCGCGGCTAGCGCATCCCGCAAACCATTGGTAAATGCTGCAGAATCGGTTGCGGCAACGAAATCGCCATGACCATTGACTGCGGCATGCCAGAGATCGTCAATAC
>JBDTTC010000214.1:0-1684 GCA_039930825.1 Arenimonas sp. | reverse complement strand
ACGATGGCGCTCGGTTAAATCATGGATTAAACCGGGGCCATCGGTATTGTCGCCATCCCAACCGGTAGCGGTACGAATCAGTGTGTTCACCGCACCAGCACGCTGTGCGCGCGCACTGGTATTTTCGCAGTGCGCAAAAGCAGCCGTTTTATGCGGCAGCGTGATATTGGCACCGCGGCCGCCCAGCGCATAAAAATTATCCAGCGTGGAGGCGAAATTTTCAGGTGTTGCTTCAATGGCAGAGTAATCGAGCATGATGCCTTGCTGCTTGGCAAAGGCGCCATGTATGCGCGGCGATAAACTATGCGCCACCGGGCAACCAAAAACCGCGAAGTGCTGTGTCATTCGAATTGCTCCATTTGAAATTGTGACGTATTCGATTGCCGCTTGCGCTGCGCTTATCCCGACTTCCGTCGGTCCTGCGCGGTCCTACAACTCCTGCAAATATCGCGCGGCATCCAGTGCAAAATATGTCAGCACGCCATCGGCACCCGCACGCTTCATTGCAATTAAAGATTCCAGCACACAGGCTTTTTCGTCAAGCCAACCATTTTGTGCAGCCGCTTTCAGCATGGCGTATTCGCCGCTCACTTGATACACGAATGTCGGCACGCCGAAATGGTCTTTGACCCGTCGCACGATATCGAGATAAGGCATCCCCGGCTTGATCATAACCATATCGGCACCTTCCTCTAGATCCAGTGCAACTTCGCGCAAGGCTTCGTCGCTATTGGCCGGGTCCATTTGATAAGTGTATTTATTGCCGCCACCCAAAGCACCGGCGCTACCGACCGCATCGCGAAATGGCCCGTAAAAGCTTGATGCATATTTTGCCGAGTAAGCAAGAATCCGAGTATTGATAAAACCTTCTTCTTCCAATGCTTCGCGAATCGCGCCGATCCGGCCATCCATCATGTCACTGGGCGCCACCACATCGGCACCCGCGTAAGCATGCGACAAGGCCTGCGCGACGAGCGCGGCGACGGTCTCGTCGTTAACTACATAACCACTATCGTCAATCAAACCATCCTGGCCATGGGTGGTGTAAGGGTCCAGCGCAACATCGGTGATAACACCAAGATCGGGGAATTCTTTTTTCAGCGCGCGAATCGTGCGCTGTGCAAGCCCATTTTCATCCCAGGCCGCTGCACCATCGAGCGATTTTGCATCGGGTGCCGTCACCGGAAATAACACCATCGCCGGAATTTTCAAAGCCACCGCTTGCTCGGCAACTCTCAAACATTCGTCAATCGACAATCGCTCGACACCCGGCATTGAACTCACTGCGGCACGACCGCTAAGTTCATGCACGAATACCGGCAAGATAAAATCGTTGGCACTCAGGGTATTTTCGCGCATCAAACGACGGGAAAAATCATCGCGGCGCATGCGGCGTGGCCGCTTCATCGGAAAAGTCATACATTGCTCCTTTGCGAACATGATAACGCCGGATACGATAGGCGGATGCAATATTTTCGATCATTCCCGACCAGCGTGCGAGTCTGCCTGATTTTTCTGGCCGTGCTGTCGCTCGCTTGTGTGCTCGGGCCCTGGTTGATTCGCTTCGATCCACATCGACCCGATTGGAATTTTTTATCGGCTGCGCCATCATTTTTGAGTGGTCACTGGTTTGGTACCGATGCGATTGGCCGCGATATTCTGGCACGCACATTGGCGGGCGGCC
>JBDTTC010000213.1:0-3670 GCA_039930825.1 Arenimonas sp. | reverse complement strand
GCCCATATGACCGAGTGGATGCAGTTTTCCTGTTTCGGCTTTTGCGGCTTCAATATCGGTGGCACCACTGTCATGTAAATGTTTTTCCACCATCGGTGTCCAGATAAAACCGGGGTGAATCGAGTTGACTCGGATTTTATCGGGTGCATAAATCAAGGCATCGGTTTTGCTCATCAAACGCACTGCGCCTTTGGAAGCATGATACGGCGGCACGTCGGGCGCACCGACTAAACCATAAATCGATGACAGATTGATAATGCTGCCGCATCCAGCTTTCTTCATGAAGGGGATTGCATGCTTGGTGCAAAAGAAAACACCTTTCACATTGACCGACTGCACCAAATCCCACTCCGCTTCGGTCACTTCATGCGTTGGTTTGTTGACACCCGCGATGCCGGCGTTATTAACCAGCACGTCGATACTACCGAAATGTTTCGCCACTTCTTCAGTGGCCGTTTGTACTGATTTTTCACTGGCGACATCGACATGCCAGTAACGCGCATTGACGCCTCTATCCTGTAATTCCTTTGCTAGCGCATTACCTGCCTCATCCTCTCTGTCGAACAAAGCGATATTCGCACCCTCATCGGCAAGACGCTGCGCACAGGCTTTACCGATACCCAGAGATGCACCAGTGATGATGCAGGTTTTTTTATCGACTCGTTTCATGGGAATACTCGCTTTTGAAAATGAATGTTTACGATTTATAAAAATTACATCCGGCGATTTATTTCGCCGATGCGTTCGCGTACGGTAATTTCGCCCAGGATTTTCAACTGGTTGGATAAGGCAATCCAGATATCGTCCGCGGCAATTATCCCGACAAGAGATCCCTGCTCGTCGAGTACAGGCAAACGCCGTACGCCCTGCTCGCGCATAATCGCGACGGCATCGAATACGCTTTGCGTGCCGCCGCAACAATAGACCGGCTTGCTCATCACATCACTCACCAGCAAGCTCTCCGGCGTTAACCCGGCTGCGACAACGGATACGATAATGTCCCGGTCAGTCAGGATACCGACGACCTTGCGCTCGTTTTTGATATTTTCCACGACAACCAAATTACCGACATGATGCTCGCGCATCACGGCAGCAGCATCTATCAGGGGCTCCGATGCAGTAATCGTCGCGACGCGATGGGTACAAATATCCTGAATGCGCATAATCAACACCACTGCCTCAAGTTTTGACTCAATATCATCATCGCATTGTTCTGCTGGCCGACTTTGACCTCGGTCAATTAGTGTTTGGCTACTGTCATTTTCGACATGCCACCCATGGTCTGCTGCACCCAGGGATGCCATTTCACCAACTCGATGCCGAATCCCGCGACGATGCCTGAAATAATCGCTATCGCTGCCTGCTGCGCGTTTGGGACTTCGAAGCCGAAGATGGAACGCAGCCATGGCAGATAAATACAAATCGCTACAACGGTTATTGCCATCGCGGTAATCACCCAATAGCTGCTTCTCGAACTACTGAAGAAACTTTTCAGCACCCAACATCGGCTTGCAATAACACGGATCATGGCAAGATTACCGCCGGTAAAAGCCAGAAACGCCAAAGTCCTGGCAAGTGCAGCGCTGTAATGCATCGATAGCGAAATATCAAAGACAAACAAACATGTCAGCAATAGCAGCAGCCCCTGGAATGCACCCAATAGCAACTGCGGCATTGCTACCAGCAAATCATTCACTGGTCTTGGTGCCTGACGCATTAAGTTTTTTTCTTCCGGTTCGCTTTCGAAAGCAAAAGTGCACATCGGGTCAATGATCATTTCAATCAGCACCACATGCATTGGCATCAGCATGACAGGCCAACCCAATAGCAGTGGAATAACGGCCATACCTGCAATCGGAACATGTACGGCAATAATGTAAAGCATCACTTTGCGAAGATTATCGAAAATACGGCGACCCAATCGAATGGCAGCAACAATGCTGCCGAAATCTTCCTCAAGCAAGACCATAGCAGCGGCTTCGCGCGCTACATCGGTGCCGCTTTTTCCCATCGCAATACCAATATGTGCCGCCTTCAATGCGGGCGCGTCATTGACGCCATCGCCGGTCATCGCAACAATTTCACCGCTTGCCTTCAATGCCTGTACCAAGCGCAGTTTTTGTTCCGGCATGATGCGGGCATAGACATGCACATTTCGAATGGCCGCTTGCAGCGCATCATCCGCCATCGAGGTGATATCGGCTCCGGTCATGACGATGCCCTCGTCTTCGATCCCTGCTTGTTTGGCAATTTCACTGGCAGTGGCGGGATAGTCGCCGGTCAACATCACCACTTTAATACCGGCATTTCTGGCCTCTGCGACAGCCTGCGGAACGGTGCTGCGAAGTGGATCCTCAAACCCGATCAGTCCCAATAATTCGAAATCGAAATCATGCTGCTGTGTCGGCATCGTGCCGCCCAACTGCCGACCAGCAGCGACCGCGAGTACCCGCATGCCTTTTGCTGCGAGCAAGGACACTTGCTGCATCAGTTGTTCGGTTTGTTCATTCGGACAGTGACATAAATCGGCAATCGCTTCGGGTGCACCCTTGCTGGCCACTTCGAAAACACTTGGACTCGATTGCCATACCTGCGACATCGCCAACAAACTGCTGCTCAAACCATACTCATGATGCAAGGGCCAAAGCTCATGCCAATGTTCGGTATGTAACAAGGTGTCGCTGGCCAACTTGCTGACGGCAAGATCCATCGGATCAAAACTGCGATGGCGGGTGGCAAGTTTTCCATATTCCATTAAGCGGTGAAAGTGTTCCGGTAATTCTGTTTCCATGCCGGTGATTGGCAAGTACTGATTGTCCGCAAACAGTTGCGACACGCGCATCTTGTTTTCAGTCAGGGTGCCGGTTTTATCGACGCATAAAACAGTGGTGGCGCCGAGTGTTTCGATCACGGCCGAACGTCTGGCCAGCACTTTTATTTTTGCCAAACGCCAAGTGCCCATCGCAAAGAAAACCGAAAGCGCTAACGGAAATTCTTCCGGCAGCATCGCCATCGCCAATGCAATACCGGATAACACACCCTGCAACCAGTCGCCGCGAGACACGCCATAGAAAACGACTAGAAAGCCGCTGGTGAGGAAGGCGAAAAGACCAAATAAACGCACCATTTTTCCGGTGCTTTTTTGCAGGCGTGTGGGCTCCAGTTCAATCGATGATAAAGAACTACCAATATGACCAATTTGAGTATCAACGCCGGTCTGCGTTACCAATGCTATTCCCTTGCCGCGCGTTGCCATCGTGCCTGAATATATGAACGGAAGTGCATTGCCACCCGGTGCGACATTAGGCTGATTCTCTGCTTTCATTTCCGATGTCTGTTTGCTGACCGGCACACTTTCGCCGGTCAATAAAGACTCGTCCACCATCAGCTCATGGCAGCTCAACAGCCTGCCATCGGCAGCAATACGTTCACCTTCTTCAATTATCAGCACATCGCCCGGTACCACCTCGGCACCGGGAATGCGTTGTGTTATTCCGTCGCGGACGACCAAGGCGTATGGCGTGCCCAAAGCCTTTAATGCTTCGAGCGCACGCTCGCTGCGGCGTTCTTGCACAATCACCATGCCGATGGTGAGTACTGCGAACAATCCCAATAAAAGCCCTTCCGCCAAATCACCCAACAATAAATACAGACCGGCAGCCAGTAACAA
>JBDTTC010000212.1:0-8949 GCA_039930825.1 Arenimonas sp. | reverse complement strand
GGAACGGATGGTCGTAGACCGATTCGCCGGCCAGTGAATAATGGCCATAGCGTTCGGTTTCAAAACGCAGCGTGCGAATCATTTGCGAATGGCAGTTGTAGCAGCCTTCGCGGATATAAATATCGCGGCCCGCCAGTTCCAGCGCCGGATAGGGTTTTACACCCGGCAATGGCTTGATAGTCTCGGCTTGATACATCAGTGGGACGATTTCAGCCAGCCCACCGAATGAAATCACGATCGCAATCAGGATCGCCATCAAGCCTACATTGGTTTCTAGTTTTTCATGGCTCATGATTTTTCTCTCAGGCGTGCTGTGCGTCGGCGACCGGAATCAATACGGGGTTCGTATGGGTTCCTTTCGCGAGCTGGAAGGTTTTAATCACATTGATCACCATCAGCACCATGCCGGTAATCACCAGCAGGCCGCCGCAGAAACGAATGAAGTAATATGGATAAGTGAATTTCAGAATTTCGACGAAGGCATAGGTAAGCGTGCCGTCTTCATTGGTGGCGCGACTCATCAAGCCCTGGCCGATACCCGAGATCCACATTGATACGGTGTAGAGCACGACACCGATGGTGTGGGTCCAGAAGTGCAGATCGATCAATTTTTTCGATGCCATGTCCTTCAAGCCCAGGCACCAGGGAATCAGCATGTAGATGGAACCCAGCGATATCATCGCGACCCAACCCAGTGCACCGGAATGCACATGGCCAATGGTCCAATCGGTGTAATGGCTGAGTGCATTGACGGTCTTGATTGACATCATCGGACCTTCAAAAGTACTCATGCCGTAGAACGACAAGGACACAATCAGGAATTTCAAAATCGGATCGGTGCGCAATTTATACCAGGCACCCGATAGGGTCATCATGCCGTTGATCATGCCGCCCCAGCTTGGCGCAAGCAGGATCAATGAGAACACCATGCCGACGCTTTGGGCCCAATCGGGAATGGCGGTGTAGTGCAGATGGTGCGGACCGGCCCACATGTAAATCGCGATCAGTGCCCAGAAATGCACGATCGACAAACGATACGAATAAATCGGACGACCGGCGCGGCGCGGTACGAAGTAATACATCATGCCGAGGAAGCCGGCCGTCAGGAAAAAGCCGACCGCGTTATGGCCATACCACCACTGCACCATTGCATCGACGGCACCGGAATAAATCGGGTAGCTATGCGTGAGGCTGGTTGGAATCGCCAGGGAATTGACGATATGCAGCACCGCAACGGTCAGGATGAAAGCGCCGTAAAACCAGTTGGCGACATAGATATGACGAATTTTTCTTTTCACGATGGTGCCGAAGAACAGCACGCCATAAGCTACCCAGACGACAGCGAGCAACACGTCAATCGGCCAGATTAATTCGGCATATTCCTTGCCTTGGGTCAGGCCCATCGGCAAGGTCACGGCAGCGAGCACGATAACTAGCTGATAACCCCAGAACACAAAGCTTGCGAGCTTGTCGGAAATAAGCCGCGCATGGCAGGTTCGTTGCACGACATAAAGACTGGTCGCGAACAAGGCACAACCGCCAAAGGCAAAAATCACGGCATTGGTGTGCAGGGGCCGTAGACGACCATAGCTGAACCAGGCGGTATCAAAATTTAAGGCGGGCCACATCAGTTGCGCAGCGATCAGAAGCCCGACCAACATGCCAACGCAACCCCAAACGACCGTCATAACTGAAAACTGCAATACGACCTTATCGTTATATGTTTCCGGACTTGTACTCATACTGCTCTCCATTGAATCTTGGCTAATTTTCAACCGGATCGATCTGTGGCCATTTGATTCAGATCAAGTCAGCGCTACGGGAGTAATGCCGATGGCGCCTGTTACTCTGCTTAGGAGCAAGAAATTGAGCTTGGCGACTATGTCAGCTACCGCACATCTAACTCTGCCGATAGTCCGTATAGTGTCTGGATAAATTGCTGGCGCTTGCCTTCAAGCGTGCGATTCAACTAGGGTTTTCAAATTCCCATGGCCGATTCGGTAGTCGATCTGGTTCGTTTGCGACAGAGTTGCGCGAAATGCTCGCTGCAAACGCTGTGCTTGCCTGCGACTATCGGGCTCGAAGATCTTAGTCAACTGGATCGCGTGGTAAAAAACCGCCGTCCAATGCAGCTTGGAGACCACCTCTACCGATCAGGTCAAGCTCTCGGCGCTCTTTATGTGGCGCGTGAAGGCGCTTTTAAAACAACCATCACCGACGAACAAGGCATGAGCCAAGTAATCGGTTTCCATTTGCCGGGTGAATTGATCGGCTTGGATGCTCTAGGTTCAGGCGCGCATGCCTGCGATGCCCAGGCACTGACACAAGCCAATGTTTGCGAAATCCCCTTATCTCAACTGGAATCGGTAGCGGCGCAGGTGCCGGGCTTGCAGCATCAGCTGCTCAGGATTATTGGTCAAAGCATCAACCGCGACCATAATCATCTTGAAATGCTAGGGGTAAAAAGTGCCGGTGATCGAATGGCATTGTTTATCCACGGTATGACCGAGCGGTACCGTCTGCTTGGCCGCCCGGCCGAATTATTGGTATTGCCGATGAGCCGTCAGGATATCGGCAGTTATCTCGGCCTGGTGATCGAAACCGTCAGTCGCACGCTGAATAAAATGCAGGAAGATGGTGTGATTAGCGTGCATGGTCGTCAAGTAAAAATCCTGGACATGAAGCGTCTTTCGACAATGGCTCATATAAGCACCGAGAAAGCGATCAGTAATAGAATCTGAGATCAATGCGCGAACAGGATCGGCACCGCTGAGTGCTGGCTCAATTCACGGGTAACGCCACCCAGCATGAACTCGCGAAAACGCGAATGACTGTAGCCACCCGCCACGATTAATTGGGCATCGGTCTGTTTGCCGTATTCGACAATTGCATCACCCGTGGTTTTACCCATTGCAGGTTGTGTGACAACTCGAACTTTCAAATCATGCCGTGCGAGATGTGCAGCAATATCGGCACCTGGTTGTTCGCCATGGGCATTTTCACCGACTTTCGGATCAATCATCAGAATATCGATGCTTTTGGCATGCTTCAGGAATGGCATAGCATCGTGTACTGCACGTGTTGCCTCGCGGCAGGGCTGCCAGGCAATCAAGACTCTTTCAAAAGTAAATTGAGTCTCTGAAGAATGCGGAACACGCAGCACGGGTCTGCCCGAATTCATCAGTAACTCGATGAAATTATTTTCCAGCGGATGGTTTTTCTGGCTCGGTGCACCCGCACCGACGATAACCAAATCGCTGTAGCGAGCATGGACGGCGGAAGTTTGTGCACCTGTCATGAGTACCGTGCTTTCAACACGAACCTCGAATTTGATGGCTTGCTTGCCGAGTTTTTCACGCAATTCATCGGCCAGAATATTCGCATTTTTAAGTGCGTCATCGTAGAAGGCGCTATACATCTGGTAAGGGTAAACTCCCCACTCATTCGGTACCGGAACCGGGAATTCGACCGGAATCACCACGGCCAGATGGGCTTCATCTCGTTCGGCCAGTTGCATGCCAATGGCTAATGCAGCTTCATCACCCTGGAAGCGGGTAATGGCGACCATAATATCCTTTAACATGGCGAGTTCTCCGGTTTAAGTGTCAAACATGTAGGTTCAGCGTAGTGCTTATTGCCGAACCGACATTGATTTGAATCAAATCCGGTCGCTTTATCTGTCGCCAATTACACCGCTTTTTCCAGTGCTGACTTCAGGGCGTTTAATTCCGGTTCAAGCAAGTCTGCATTGGCGGGACGATCCAGCAGTTTTTGCAAAGGTTCTGGAACAGCGATGCTTTGCTGAATCAACGGTTCGACCACGGTTTCGAATTTTGCCGGGTGTGCGGTAGCGACAACGCACCAATCGCGTTGATCGCCGGCGTCGCGCAGTCGCTCAAGCGCCACCATGCCGCAGGCTGTGTGTGGACAGATAATCTCATCATATCTATCCAGTGTTACCGGAATGGCGCGGCGAATTTCATCGTCACCCACACTTTCCACTTTCACGATGGCTTGGTGAATTTGTGCCGAAGGATAGAGAAAGCGCAGTCGTTCAAGATTACTCGGTGCGCCGACATCCATCGCATTGGCAAGCGTGCTTAGACTATCGCGTGGAGTGTATTCACCAGTATCGAAAAAATCCGACAAAACATGATTCGCATTGGTGGCCAATACGATGTCGCCGATTGGTGCGCCGGCTGTTTTCGCAAGAATGGCGGCAAAAGCATTGCCGAGATTTCCGGAAGGAATAATGAAATTCAGTTTTTTCATGCCAGAATTTTGTTGGGCGTGTTGCACGGCAGACCAGGCGTAATAACTCATTTGCGGCAACAAGCGGCCAAGATTGATGCTATTGGCCGAGGTCAGCCCGTACTGTTCCGACAAAGCCTTGTCGGCAAATGCGGCTTTTACCAGACGCTGACAATCATCGAAACTACCTTGCACGCGATAGCTGTGAATATTGTCGCCAAAGCAGCTGAGTTGGTGCGCCTGTCGTGCCGATACGCGACCTTCCGGAAATAAAACCATCACCCGAACATTGTCGTGTTGATGAAAAGCCGCTGCGACCGCACCGCCGGTATCGCCTGAAGTCGCCACCAAAATTGTGCGGGTTTTGTTTTTTGCCGGGACTGCGGCAAAACATTCCGCCAGAAAACGCGCGCCGACATCCTTGAATGCCGAAGTAGGGCCGTGGAAAAGTTCGAGCAGGAAATCATTTTTCGTATTTAATGATTTCAAGGGTGCCGGAAAATTAAACGCGCGCTTGATCATGCCCGGTAGTTTTTCCGCCAAAAGATCGCCGGAAAAAAATGGCGACATTATCTGCAAGGCAGCCTCTTGGTAAGTTTCGGAAGCAAGCAAGGCAGGCAGATTGATCTGCGGTATGTGTTCCGGCAGGTACAGCCCGCCATCGGGTGCGATGCCTTCGATAATCGCCTGATGCAAAGGAATGGCCGGTGATTGCCCGCGTGTGCTTATGCAGAGCATGACAGCACCTCGGCACGTGGACCTGCCACTTTCGAAATAAAAATATCGCTTTCCAGGCCGGCATCGAGAAATGCTTGTTGCATGTGGTTTGCTGTTGTCTCTGCAATTTCTTTTCCGACACACCAGGCAAACACACTCGGACCAGCACCGGAAATGCTGGCGCCCAAAGCGCCGTGACCGAGTGCCGCCTGTTTTACTTTGGCAAAGCCGGGAATCAAGGGCGAACGCCGCGGTTCGATTAATACATCATTCAAGCCACGCTGGATCAATGCAAAATCACGTGTGAAACAGCCGGTCAATAACAGTGCCAGGCTTTCACTTTGTTCGACAAATTCCTTCAATGCGTAATGGCCCGCCAATGCTTCGCGTGCTTTGCGTGTTTCCAAAACAAAATGAGGATGCACCAAAGCGCAATACAAATTATCCGGCGTAGGAATGGCAGTCAGCGAATCCTGTGTTGCCAGCACCAGACCTCCAAGTAATTGTGGCCCGACGTTGTCGCCGTGATAACTGCCCGACGCGGCGGCTTCGCCTTCGAGCGCGTAGCGATACAAAGCTTCGCGTGGCAGCGGCGTTTCCAGCAAGGCATTCGCGGCAACTACCGCTGCAGTCGCACTGGCAGCAGAACCGCCCATACCGGAACCGAGCGCAATGCCTTTTTCGATTTCGATGTCATAGCCGTAATCAAGATTCAAATCTTCGCGCATCGCACGCAAAGCACGAGCAGCCGTATTGTTTTCGGTTTCGAGTGGTAATTCAGTGAGCGTGCCGCGAATCGCCATCACCCGGATATCGTTTGTATTGGTACGACGCACAGTCACGGTATCACCGGCACCTTCAATACTATGGCCGAGAATATCGAAACCAACGCCGACATTACCGACCGAGGCAGGTGCGAATGCCCTTGCAACAACACTCATAACTTCGCTCCAAGATGTGCAGCCACCCGCAGGACATCGGCATACACGCCTGCAGCGGTAACTTCCGGGCCTGCACCGGGGCCTTGCACAACCAAAGGATTTTTTTGATAACGACGCGTGGTGAATTGCACGATATTGTCGGTCGGTTTCAAACTGGCAATCGCATGTGATTTATCCAATGCCATTACCGACACTTTTGCCACGCCGTCCGAATTCAAACTGGCGACATGGCGCAATACCTTGTTTTCTTTTTCTGCGGTGTTGAATCGTTGCAGCATGTCGGCATCCATTTCATTGATTCGTGCGAAAAACTCTTCGCGTGATAAATCTTGCAGGAATGAAGGCACCAGGCTTTCAATCTGGACTTGTTCCAGACTCAGGGCATGGCCCATTTCTCGGGCAAGAATGACTAGTTTACGCGCTACATCGACGCCGCTTAAATCATCGCGCGGGTCTGGCTCGGTGTAGCCCATTTCGCGCGCCTGCATCACCAGATCGGAAAACGCCACGCTGCCATCGTAGCTGCCAAATAGCCATGACAAGGTTCCCGAGAACACGCCATCAATGGCTTGTACTTCATCGCCAGTATCAAGCAGGTCGCGCGTGGTTTGAATAATGGGCAAGCCTGCGCCGACGGTTGCTTCATAACGAAAACGTGCGCCGCTATGTTGGCAGGCTTCGCGAATCGCCTGGTAACGTGCGAAATCGCCGCTGCCGGCCTGTTTATTGGGTGTAATCACATGGATGCCATCTTGTAGCCAGCCGGCATAACGCGAAGCCACTTCGGTATTCGAACTGCAATCAATCATCATGCAATGCGGCCCATGCAGGCTGCGAAGATGCGTGCCGATACGATCCAGATGCACTGGTTCGCCATCGGATAATTTTTCCAAACCATTTTCCAGATTCAGACCGGTGTCGCTCAAATGCATGCGACTTGAATTGGCAATCGCACACAAACGCAATTCAATATTGGATTCTTTCAGCAGGCGTTTGCGGGTCGCTTCGAATTGTTGCAACAACACACGCCCGACATTGCCCGGGCCAATCAAGCCGACCGAAATCGTCAGGGCTGATAAATAGAATCCGGCATGCACGGCACGTAAGGCTTTCGCAATATCGCTCGCAGCAACCGCTACCGAGATATTTCTTTCGGACGAGCCCTGCGCAATTGCACGCACATTCACATTGGCACGCGCAAGGCTATCGAACAATCGTGAAGCAATGCCATGAGTGCCGACCATGCCGTCACCGACAATCGCCAGCACCGCCACCTCTTCTTTTGCATCGATATCGGCGATTTGTCCGAGCTGCAATTCGCGGGCAAAAGTGTCGCGCAGGGTTTTTACCGCAGCGGCACGATCATTCAAACGCACCGTGCAACAAATCGAATGCTCACTCGATGCCTGCGAAATCATCACGACCGATACGTCTGCTTTATGTAGTGCCGCGAAAACACGTTCGGCAGTTCCGGGTACACCCATTAAACCGGTGCCTTCAATCGTGACGAGGGCAAGATCGGTTATCGCACTCACGCCTTTCACTGGTGGTTGCGTGCTCGGTACTCTCGAAATTACGCTGCCGGGATGTTCCGGCTTGAAGCTGTTGCGAATACGCAAGGGAATATTCGCGGCCATCACCGGTTGCAAACTTCGCGGATGCAAAACCTGCGCGCCGAAATAGGCGAGTTCGCAGGCTTCTTCAAATGAGAGGCTCGGCACCCATTCGGCTTCCGGAACTAGTCGCGGATCGGCCGACAAGACGCCATCGACATCGGTCCAAATCGTCAGTTCTTTTGCTGAAAATAATTTTGCGAAAATTGCACCTGACCAATCACTGCCATTGCGCCCGAGTATGCGCGCCTTGCCGTCTTTATCGCTCGCAATAAAACCGGTGACGACAATGCGATTGGCAACGTGCTGTGCTTGCCATGTTTTTAAATTTTCCGCACTCGAGGCCCAATCAATATCAATACTCAAATTATTGTCGTCATACACGACCATCACTTTTCGTGCGTCGAGATAATCGGCTTGCTCGCCCAGCGAAACCAGATGTGCATGCAATAAATACGCCGACCAGACTTCGCCCAGACCCTGTATCCATTCGAATGCTGTTTCCGGCAATGATTTCAGCAGGGAAAGGGCATGCAGTACTTCACGCAGGCGTTCGCTCTCCGCATCGAAAAAAGCATCGGCTTGCGCACGATTGTCTGTCAGCAAATCATCCGCCGCATCGCGATGGCGTTTCAGCATTTGATCCAGCAAAGCCTGCCAAGCATCATCCTGGACTGCAGCAAGTTGTGCGCAGCGAATCAGATTATCGGTAGTGCCTTTCAGCGCCGAGACAACGGTGACTTGAGTAGTGAATCCGGTTTCAGCCAGCAATAGTTGAGCGGCATGCGCGATACGCGTAGCATCGGCCATGCTGGTGCCGCCAAACTTGTGCGCAAGGATTGATGAAACTGCTGCTGACATGGTGAATCTCCTACGGGTTAGAACACCGCGGAGACAATCCCCGCGATATTCGCGGGGTGGGGGTTTGAACTAGGCGTTCATTCCACGCACCACGCGTACCGGCAACCGGTAGTTGTAGTGGTGGTAGTAATGAGTGCGGACATCGGGCAATTAGCAACGGAGCCGGTAAGGTTCGCGATGGTGCTCGAAAGGTGGTGGTTTGCCGTGCTCATGGCCTGACTAGACCGCATTAGCGGGGGGCTTGTCAAGCCGTTTGGCCGCCCGCATCGGGCAAAGGTGTAAACTAGCGCCATGAATATTTTCAAGATTTTTACCCTCGAAGCCGCCCACCGCCTGCCAAATGTCCCCATGGGCCACAAATGTGCGCGCCTGCATGGACATTCGTTTCGGGTCGAATTGCATCTCGATGGCCCGGTCGATCCGCATACTGGCTGGGTGATGGATTTTTCCGAAGTCAAAAGCATCTTCAAACCACTTTACGAGCAACTTGATCATCATTATTTGAATGATATTCCGGGACTGGAAAATCCGACTAGCGAAAATCTGGCGATCTGGATCTGGAATCA
>JBDTTC010000211.1:0-4925 GCA_039930825.1 Arenimonas sp. | reverse complement strand
GAATACGACTTAAGCCGTATGTGCTTGGATGCCTGGCGCTGGCAGTCCGGTAATCCCGATGGCTACGACGGCTGATAAAGGTTTGTGAGCCGGGCATTCTGAGTCTAGACTACGCGGGGGTGCCAGGCAGCTTGCAGTTAGATCGTTTCAGGCGATGCCGAGGCAAGAGAAATAAATTCATCTGGAGAAATTCAATGCGCCGTTACCTTTACCTTTACCTTTGCCTGATCCCTTTTGCTTTTCTACTGGTATCCTGCAGTGAAAAACCGCCAACGGATGCGGAATGCCGAGTGTTGAATGCAAAAGAAGTTGAATTTGTCTTGTCCACTATTCCGCTTAGTCTGCAACGGAACATGAGCGAAGAGTTATCAGCGGCGATGGAGCCAAGCGTCGAGATGTGCGTTGCCGGAAAAACCTATAGTCATGCCGACTATGAATGCATGGTTGGCGCCATTAATACGAAGGACATTGGAGTCTGCCTCGACAAGGCCAAAGAGCACATAAAAAAATAATCAAACCACCGTTACCATAACGGCCATTGCAGGCTCGGTGCCTGCAATGGCCGTTTTCTATTGGCGAACTGAAAAGTATTACTTTCGACAAGCTTGTGTTGATACAGGATGCAAAGCGATTAGAAGTTAGCCTGATACTTTTGTATGACTTTCAATGCGGCGTCTAGCGCTTGTTGACTGCTATCAAATTTTTCCGGAAAAGCGAGAAGCAGTTTTTCCGCGATATCGCCCATCTTCATTTTTTCTTGAGCCGCTTGCAGTACCTGTAAGCTCACTAGGCCCGCTTCGTTTAACTCTGGAATGAAATCGGGCGATGCCAGTGACAGCTTTCTTTGCGATATGGGCCGGCTATTAAAAGTGGATTGCTTGAAGCGGGCGAGGGATTTGCCGTTGCCGTCAAAGTGTTCGGTAATCCAGGTATAAATATAGTCATCGCCGATCAATTTTATTGAAAATTTGGTATGCAGGCGCTCACCTTTTTTCAACTCAAGTGGTTTTTCGAGTGGGAAAAAAGCATTTCCGTAAACCAATTCGGGCAGATTCGGCGCATTAGAGTAAGCGGCACCGGGTCCAATATCGCCATCAAACCAGACGCTTAAGCCATGTGCTGTTCCGTCATGTGTAATCAACCAATCGCACAGACCGTCAAGATTGGGATTGGTGGCTGTTGCGTAATTGATTTCGCCCCAGCATTCCGCTTGTGCCAGCATATCAACCGTCGCTGTTGCAGGTCGGCGCCACCAGTTATTCGTTAGAAAACTCCGGCCAGAACTTAAATCCAGGCCGTAAACATCCTTGGCCCAGGCTTTTTCTATGCTCTTGTAATCTTCGGGTGATTGGATTGGCGCTGCATGTAATACATCACGTCTTGGCATCATGATGCCGCCGGGTTTCATATGCCGCACAACCGCATCGCGCATTGAAAGAATATTGAAATTATAGAATGGCATGGTGCCGTGTAGATCACCAATGACGATATCTACTTTTTCGGGCAAATCAATTTCGGTAGAGAGCCCTTGTAACCAGATAATGCGTTCGCTGCCTGGGTTATTTTTGACGCAGAGTTTGCCGACTTCAATCGCGATGTCGGGCTCAATGGCATACACTTTTTTTGCACCAAGTTTGCATGCCAGCAAGGCAAAAAAACCGGCACCGGTACCAATTTCCAGCACCACTGTTTCAGGCGTTATGGCTTGGGTCAGTGCATCAACAAAAGCTTGAGTACGCGCCGGGTCAATGACCATGTCGCCATAGTCTTTGATCGTATAACCATCAATCTTATGCATAGGAATTATTGTTGAATATGTTGAAGGAGCGTTTCAAGTAAGCGCTCATTGTTTTCGAAATCGTGAGGGTAGCTTAAACGAAATGCCGGAATACTTTGGGTTAATGCTGCGGCGCTTGTCATCAAGTGTCGTGATTGCAAGTGATTGCCCAGATCTAGCCGGAAACTACGCTGTATGACTTCAATGCAGGTTAGGCCGGGGCGCATCGGACTAATTTGTATAGCCTCAGGGGCTGTTTCCGGGTCTGACAAAAAATACATCGCATGCGCACAAGGTACGCTGTGTTCTTGCCCAACCGAGAGGGCAATGCGTTGCTTGTCGGAATATTCAGACACCGGGCTTAAGCTGGGCTGCGTGGAAAGATTGTTTTCGATCGAGTCTTCATATAAACGCAGACTTGGATAGGTGGCAATTACTTGCCATGTGGAATCCTTTTGCTTCAGCAGTACGCAATCGTCTGAATAAAGCGGATAGCCCGCCTGGTGAAAAAGAGCCGCCAACGTGGATTTTCCCCAGCCGCTTTTGCCCAGAAACAATAGGGTGCGGCCATTAACGTTCACTGCACAGGCGTGCAATAGCAGATGGCCTTCGTTGGCAAGAAAGCGCGGTAGCACTTGGTCGACCAATAAGTGCTCAATGGTATGTTCATCCAGCGCTTCATGTGGGATTACCGAAATCTGCCGCGCTTTGGTATCCAGAACAAAATCGCAGACATCCGGAAAGCGAAGAAGGTAACCAACCTCCATCAATGCCAGACTTAGCGTGGTGCTCTCGTCGGTCTCTTTCCATTCATGCAGCCAGATATGTGCAGCAGGCAGGCACGGTGGAAGTAATTGAATATGAATGGCCAAAGAAAATGCCGCGCTGGTTTGGCGCGGCAGTTCTTTGAAATCTATATTGCTGAGAAGTGTTTGGTCACCGAACAAAAATGTATTCAAGCGATATCTGTCCAAACTTACTCAGTCGATAGCTGCTTTCCCTAAATGGAATTCAGCAAATCAGTGTATTTAATCAAGGCTTCCGCATTGTGTTAGTCATTGCCATGCCTTCGGTGACGGCACCGGAACCACCATCGGTCAGATCACGCAGCTGACCATACACTTTTAGGCTAGGGCTGGTGTAAGTCAGACGCTGTGCTTTTGTGTTGGCTTGTACGGATGGCGATACTGTTTCGTTCTTCATAAGATGACCCCTGCTTTGCTTGAATTGCATGTCTATGTATAAAAACATGCCCATTAATAAAATCGTGAAACGGTCTACAGTTTAGCCTGTCTTGAAGTATTAACAACAGTCACAGGCTCGAATCAGGTTAATTTAGGTTAATTATTGCGTAGATGGCTTCATTTATCCGAATTTACTAGCGCGTTCAGCCAAATATTCACCGCTGCAAGCGTGATCATTGGTTCCAGCTCATTTTCACTGACTACGCTACCAGTGCCCAGATTAGTAATCTCTTTAAAGCGTGTCTGTACGTTAGCTAACGTAGCTTCTACAAGCCAAGGATGCAGTTGATCTTTGATCAAAGCCTGGCGGGAGTATTTCCACAGGGCCTTGGTGAATAGTCCACCCAGATGTTCCTTGCCTCGGCGCCAGGTGATTTCCCTCGGCAAATAGGGGCTTAATGCTTCGCGTAGGGCCCATTTTGGGTAGCCATCGCGCAGCCTTAGCTCCAATGGCAGCCAGGCGCAAAACTCGACTAGGCGCCGGTCCAAAAAGGGATGCCGGGGCTCGATACCCCAGCGGCTGGCTTGACGCTGGTAACGCTCCACAGCAGTAACAGTATTGCTGGTTGCTACCACGCAATAGGCCTGATGCATGCTGTGATTGACCAGTTTGCTCCCTGCGGAGTTAGCCGCAGAGGTTTGATAACGTGCCTGTAGGTCTATTTTTTCGGCAAACTCGGGAGAGATCAGTGCTTGCGTATGGTCGTTCAGCTTGCGAAATTGGGTGCGGAGATAACGTACGACGCGGCGAACAGGCCTAGGTACCAGAAATTCGCTCACCAATGGCCGCAGAAAATAGCTGAGCGTATTCTCCGAGCGATAAAAGCGTACCGAGGCTCGACTTTCGCGCCAAACCTGTCGCCATTGCCCGGCTCTGGCCAATTCATGCAGGAAATCGCCCTCGGCCAATAGCCCATCGGCATCGATCCCATCGAGCACGATACGGATATTATTTTGCTGCGCGCTCAGGTATTGCGCACTAACCAAAGTGGCTGAAGCCTCAAACGGCTCGTCGAAGTGAGGCCATTGTGCGGCGATGGCTTGCATCAAGTCTGGGGATTTTTCCGGGTCAACTTCCGTACTTGATAATTCGAATGAGGATTGCATCAAGCGAATCGCGCGCGTTTCGGGGCAGTCCGGATGGCTGCTTACGGCAGAGAATGTCGCCAACTTGGGCTTGTTGTCGTGCTGTAATTTTTCACAAGCAATAGCCACCACGGCAGAAGAATCCAGGCCGCCACTGAGCATTGCACCGATGGGTAAGTGGCTACGCAGGCGGCATTGAACGGCTTCCACGAATAAGGCTTCGAGTTGCTCAAGCCATTGTTTTTCAGTACCTGGAAATGGTGATGGCGGATTTTGCAAGGGTTGCCAAAAGCTCTTGATGACTGGTGGCGAATTCATTTGCAGTATTAGTGAATTGGCGGGCGGCAGACGTTTGATATCACGATAAAAACTGCTGACGTGGTCATAGCCTTCCAAATGATCGGTAAGCGCATCCGCCAAGCGACCTTCGTCCAGCGCCGTCGGCTCTGCCAGTAAAGGTCGCAGCGCTTCGCTACGGGTGGCAAAAGCAAAAATCCTGCCTTCGAGATAATGGTAATAAAACAGTCGAACGCCAAGTTGGTCACGAGCGCAAAATATTTTTTTAGTCGCCGGATTCCAAATCGCAAAAGTAAAGTCACCCAATAATTTTTCGGGGCAGCTATCGCTCCATTTTTGATAAGCGGCGAAAATTAATTGGGCATCGCCAATTTCGTCAATTGGCCTATCCGCCAAGCCGAGTAAGCCGGCGAGCTCTTCGCGATTATCCAAACGGCTATCGGTCACCACAACGCAGCCAGTCCTTGGGTCGGTCCAGGGCTGTGTTTCCTGCAATGCTTCGGGCGTTGTGGCCAGCAAGG